>JBLIHD010000064.1:0-8308 GCA_047636335.1 Flavobacterium sp. | reverse complement strand
CAGTTAATGCAGGAGTTATATTGTTCCCCCAAAAAACTTTAAGCCCATTTTGTCCTCCTGCCAAAAGGGCGTATAGACTAAAGAATACAACGAAATAGAATGCGCCTAATGCATAATATAGGCCCAACGGTTTTGCATAGGCTCCAAATAATTGCGGCCCAAATATTCCTACTTGATAAGCAAAATAAGCACCTAATCCTACTGGCGCGGCTTTCATGATTATGTGCAGCAATTGCTTCATAACTTCATTTCCTGAATTTAGAAAAGTTCTGAAACCTTCCCCTTTTTCGGCAGAACGCAAACTGGCGAAGCCAATCAGAAAAGAAAATATAATTAATGCCAACATACTTTTTCGTGAAAGCAATTCGTAAAAATCATTGGCTGTAAGTAATTGAGTGATTTGTGACCCTCCACTCGCACTCTGCATACTCTCCAATGGTAATTTTGAAATGATGATGTCCTGATGAATCGGAAAAAGCAACACTCCTATTATCGTTAATATAGCAGAAACAAGTACTGTACTTAAAAAAACACCAATAACAACCACAAACAATTTCCCTAGTTTTTTTGATTTTTCTAAACTGGCTATTGAAGAGGCGATAGTGAAGAAAACCAGAGGAATGATGGCTGTAAAAAGCAAATTCAAGAATATATCCCCGAGCGGTTTTATAACTTCTACATCTTCGCCAAAAACCAACCCTAATATACTTCCCGCAGTTATCCCACATAGCAACCAAATAATGGCGCTATACGTTTTAAACAAACTCTTTTTTTCTTCCATTTTTATGACTTTTTTCTAAATTTTTTTCTAAATGTATCATTCTATTTCTAAAATACCAATCATTTTAATAATTAAAGGACAGATAAAAACTACTGCCTGATATTGTTTAATAAGAACAATATATCGCCATTTTCTTTTTACTTTTGACACAAATAACACATCATGTCAATAGCCGTAAATAACATATCCAAAAGTTATGGTGCGCAAAAAGCACTAGACAACATTTCATTTTCAGTAAACAAAGGCGAAATCGTGGGTTTTCTTGGCCCAAACGGTGCCGGAAAATCTACTTTGATGAAAATATTGACCACCTATATCCACCCAGACGACGGTTCTGCAACAGTTAATGGGCATGATATAACTACGGAACAAAAAGCCGTACAACTTTCTATAGGTTATTTACCGGAACACAATCCTTTATATCTGGACTTATACGTAAGGGAATACCTAGCTTTTAATGCTGATGTGTATAAAGTTGCCAAATTCCGCATAGAAGAAGTGATTCAGCTGACCGGTTTAAGCACCGAGAGTCACAAAAAAATAGGACAATTATCTAAAGGGTTTCGTCAGCGCGTGGGACTTGCCAATGCGTTATTGCACAATCCCGATGTTTTGATTCTAGATGAACCCACAACTGGTTTAGACCCGAACCAATTGATTGAAATTCGTAATGTGATTAAAAATGTAGGCAAAGACAAAACCGTTTTTCTTTCCACTCACATTATGCAAGAAGTCGAAGCAATTTGTGATCGTGTGATTATTATCAATAACGGTAAAATCGTGGCCGATAAAAAACTGGACAGTTTAATTTCTGAAAACAAGGAACAAGTTATCGAAGTGGAATTTGATTACAAAATAGAAGAACAGGCGGTTGCCAAAATTGACAACCTTACTTCTTATAAAAATACGCATGACATGACTTGGGAGTTGACCTTTACAACCGACAAAGATATGCGCCCTACAGTCTTTGATTTTGCCACTGCAAATGGTTTGAAAACATTGCAACTCAATCAGAAAAACAAAAATCTGGAAGCCGTTTTTAGGGAAATTACAAAGTAATTTGACAGTAATCAGTCCCAGTTTATATATATAAAAGCTCGTTTGAATAAATTTCAAACGAGCTTTTTAATAGTTATTAAACTTAATTTATGATTTTGATAAAGGCTCACCAACGGCAATATCGCAGCGATGTCCGGTTTTCCCGTGGGCTGGATTCATACCCGCAGGGGTTTCAGTATCGGCGGCAGTTGACAACAAAGCCGGCACAGCTTGATTCACAGTGTATTCTTTTGTTTCTTGACCAGAATTTTCGTTCTTAGTCGGGGCAGGAGGTGTTGGTGTCGGTGTCGGTGTTGAATTTAAAGGGGCTCCAACCGCTATATCGCAACGATGGTTACTCTCTCCATGTGGCGGATTCATACCTTTTGCCGTAATGGTTTTAGCAGAGACATTTTGCGGTGAGGTAACCGCTTGTGCAGGTTGAAGAGAAGTCCCTCCATTTGTATCAGTATTTAATGGCGCACCAACAGCAATATCACATCGATGATTTGCTTGTCCATGAGGAGGGTTAATTCCTGCCATAGTAGAGGTGTCAGTTTGCAATTTACTATTTTGTATTCCGGAAGCTTGTGTCGATTGACCTTGAACCGCTGAAGATGATTGCTGATAAAAAGGAACTACAAAACCAGGATTTGCTTGTACCGTAGCTGTATCATTATTTCTACAAGAAGTAATTGTTATAGCGGTAACTAAAAGTGTAAAGTATAAGTGTTTCATGTCTAAATTGTTAGTAACTTTAATTCAAATATAAGAATTAAAAACCAAGTTCCCAACAGTGATTAGCAGTTAATGGACTTCCCTATTTTTTTTAATATTAAATCCAATGAAATCCCCTATTACTTTTGTACTTGTTTTTTCAGGAAAATAATGAAGAAGTAATAGTTGTCCAGAGCTCAGTATCCACTTGCCGCTAACAATCAAAAAGTGTCCTTCCGACAACGGAGCATCTCCTTGTTTGATATTCCTTCTACATCGAAGTGATAGGCAACCGGGAAGTTGTTATAATTAACAACCGACATTTCATTAAATCAAAAATGCCGCAGCCCATAGGAAAGCGGCATACTTTTCCTAACTGCTTTTGCCAGAAAAAGATATTGTGTACAGCCAGAAAAAGCTTCCTGCTTCCACTCTTACTGAGATAATGTGATCGCTCCGTTACTCACAATGGCTTTAAAAAACCTTAGATGCGATCTGTTTGATGTTCTCTGATTTTCCCATAGAATAATAGTGCAGCACGGGAACACCGGCGGCTTTCAGTTCCAAAGACTGCTGGATAGTCCATTCGATTCCTACTTGCCTAATCTCTGCATTATTTTTACAACTATCTACGGCCTGAATTAAATCTTCAGGCAAGTCAATTCGGAAAATTTGTGGCAATATCTGTAAGTGTCTTTCCACCGCAATAGGTTTTATTCCAGGAATAATAGGAACGGTAATTCCCATTGCCCTTGCCTTAGCAACAAACTCGAAGTATTTAGCGTTATCAAAGAACATTTGGGTTACCACATAATCGGCTCCCGCATCCACTTTTTCTTTCAATCGTTTTAAGTCGGATATTAATGATGGGGATTCCAAATGTTTTTCTGGATAACCCGCTACACCAATACAAAAATCGGCTTTATTATCAATATGCATTACGTCATGCAAATATTTGCCCTGATTCAATAGATTAATTTGTCCAACCAAGTCAACTGCAAAGCGATTTCCACCTGTTTTTGGAACAAAAGATTGTTCGTCTTTCATCGCATCGCCGCGCAAAGCCATAACATTATTGATTCCTAAGTAATGACAATCAACTAGTAAATACTCAGTTTCTTCCTTTGTAAATCCGCCACAAAGTACGTGAGGAACGGTATCAACATTGTACTTGTGTTTAATAGAAGCACAAATACCTAAAGTTCCAGGACGCATTCTGGTTAGTTTTTTATCTAACAAACCATTGCCCTTATCCACATAAATAAACTCCTCTCGAGAAGTAGTCACATCAATAAATGGCGGGTTAAACTCCATCAATGGATCGATATTATCATATAACTCTTGAATCCCTTTTCCTTTTTGGGGCGGTATAATTTCAAATGAGAATAATGTTTTCCCTTTTGCTTCTTCTATATGCTGTGTTACTTTCATTATTAGGTCTTAAAGTTTGAAAGTCGAAGGTCGAAAGTCAAATCCATTACAGACCTTATGACTTTTGACTTTCAGACTAAATTAATCTGCTATATTGGGGTTCAACCATTTTGTGGCTACTTCTTTTGGAACACTTCTGCGTTTTGCGTAATCTACCACTTGGTCTTCTTTTATTTTTCCCAGTCCAAAATACTTGCTTTCCGGGTTTCCGAAATAATATCCAGAGACAGATGATGCCGGCCACATTGCCATACTCTCTGTCAATGTCACCCCTATTTCTTGTTCTACATTTAGTAGTTTCCAAATCGTTGGCTTTTCCAAATGGTCGGGACAAGCGGGATAACCGGGTGCAGGACGGATTCCTTTATACTCTTCAGAGATCATTCCTTCGGCAGTTAAGACTTCATCTGCGGAATAACCCCAAATTTCCTTACGTATTTTTTCGTGCAAATATTCGGCAAACGCTTCTGCAAAACGATCAGCCAATGCTTTTACCATTATAGAATTATAATCATCTAAGTCTTTTTGGAATTCGTCCGCCCATTCATCGACTCCAAAACCAGTCGTCACACAAAAAGCACCCATATAATCCGTTTTACCAGAATCTTTTGGAGCAATAAAATCAGACAAAGCGATATTTGGAGCCCCCTTGGTTTTTTGTGCTTGCTGACGTAGCGTCAAAAACTTCTCTAAAACTTTTCCACTTTCATCACGCAATTCGATGTCATCGTCGTTGACTTGATTCGCAGGGAAAATTCCGTAGATTCCTTTAGCTGTCAGTTTCTTTTCTTTCACAATAATTTCCAACATTTCCTGCGCATCTGCAAAAACAGATTTCGCCTGTTCGCCTACTACCTCGTCCGTTAAAATTGCCGGATATTTACCGAACAATTGCCAAGTTCTAAAAAAGGGAGTCCAGTCGATGTAGGGAACTAAAACATCTAAGTCGACTTCAATTGTTTTTGTTCCAATAAAATTGGGTTTAATTGGATTATAATTATCCCAATCCAATTGTAACTTATTTTTCCTTGCCTGTTCAATGCTAAGAAAATTTTTATCTCGCGAACGATTCAAAAATGTTTCCCTGAACGCATCATACTCTGCCCGAATGTCACTTGCATATATTTTATTTTCACTGTTCAATAAATTTCCGGCCACCGTTACGGCTCTCGAAGCATCATTTACGTGAATTACTGTTTCTCTGTATTGTGGTGCAATTTTCACTGCAGTATGCGCGCGAGATGTAGTAGCACCTCCAATCATTATTGGAATTTTTAATCCTTTTTTATCTAATTCTTTTGCGAGAAACACCATCTCATCTAGCGAAGGCGTGATTAATCCGCTCAATCCTATTATATCCACGTTGTGTTCTATCGCTGCCGCTATAATTTTCTCCGGAGCGACCATAACCCCTAAATCGATGATTTCATAATTATTACAAGCAAGCACTACACTCACAATGTTTTTACCAATATCGTGTACATCTCCTTTTACCGTTGCCATCAGGATTTTACCATTCCCCTGTTTGTCACCAGCCTGCTTACTCGCTTCTATATAAGGCAAAAGGTAAGCTACGGCTTTTTTCATAACTCGTGCTGATTTTACCACCTGCGGCAAAAACATTTTACCTGAACCAAATAAATCCCCAACAACATTCATACCCGTCATCAGGTTAATTTCGATAACTTCGATAGGCTTTGCAGCTGCCCGTCTGGCTTCTTCAATATCTAAAAGAATAAATTCATCAACTCCTTTTACTAATGAGTGCGTTAATCTTTCTTGAATAGTTCCCGAACGCCATTCTTGGATTGCTTTTTCATTACTTTTTGTATCTCCTTTTACATTTTCAGCAAAGTCTAATAATCTTTCGGTGGCATCCTCTCTTCTATCTAGAATCACATCTTCGACGCGTTCCAATAAATCTTTTGGAATTTCATCATAAATAGAAAGCATTTCTGGATTCACGATTCCCATTGTCATTCCGTGTTGAATTGCGTGATACAAAAACACCGAATGCATCGCTTCCCTAACCGTATCGTTTCCTCTAAACGAGAATGAAACATTACTTACTCCACCGCTAATATGCGCATGAGGCAAATTTTCCCGAACCCATTTTGTCCCTCTAAAGAAATCCAATGCATTCAGGCGGTGTTCTTCCATTCCTGTCGCGACTGGAAATACATTCAAATCAAAAATAATATCCTGTGGCGGAAAACCAACTTTGTTCACCAAAATATCATACGAACGCTGACAAATTTCTACTCGACGATCGTAATTGTCAGCTTGCCCATTCTCATCAAAAGCCATAATAATTACTGCAGCTCCATATCGCTTGATCAATTTTGCATGATGGATAAACTGTTCTTCACCTTCTTTTAACGATATTGAGTTTACGACGCTTTTTCCCTGTACTACTTTAAGTCCCGCCTCAATAATATCCCATTTTGAGCTATCAATCATTATGGGCACGCGAGAAATATCTGGTTCAGCAGCAATCAAATTCAGGAATTTTGTCATGGCGTACTCGCCATCAAGCATTCCTTCATCCATATTAATATCGATGATTTGTGCGCCACCTTCCACTTGCTCCTTTGCAATGCTCAGTGCCTCTTCGTATTTTTCTTCCTTAATTAATCGAAGGAATTTTCTAGAACCTGTAACATTGGTACGTTCCCCAATATTCACAAATACGCTATCTGGCGTAATGATTAAAGGCTCTAATCCCGATAATACAAGGTTTTTTCTAGTTTCTGCTTGTGCCATTTTTTATTTATTTGTGCCTCAAACTCAATAATCACAATGAATTGAAAGCTATAATTCAGACGCAATAAATCGCGTTCTTACGTTACATTGTTGCTGTTGATACTCTTGGTTTATAATCCTTGGCGATATCAGCAATCAACTTGATATGTTCTGGTGTTGTTCCGCAACAACCACCTATGATATTCACCAAATTATCGTCTAAATATTCTTTAATAAATGCTTGCATTTGCTCTGGCGTTTCATCGTATTCTCCAAATGCATTTGGTAATCCTGCATTAGGATGCGCCGAAACATTGAACGAAGTATTTTGTGACAAAGTCTGCAGATAAGGTTTTAATAAATCGGCCCCAAGTGCACAATTGAACCCTATGCTCAATAACGGAATATGGGAAACCGCGACTAAAAAAGCCTCAACGGTTTGTCCTGAAAGTGTTCTTCCGGAAGCATCGGTAATTGTTCCTGAAACCATGATTGGAATATCTATATTGCGTTCGTCTTTTACTTCCTCTATGGCAAAAAGCGCTGCTTTAGCATTCAATGTATCGAATATGGTTTCAACTAACAATAAATCACTTCCTCCATCAATTAAGGCTTCTACTTGTTGCTTGTACGCAATGCGTAAATCATCAAAAGTTACGGCTCTGTAGCCGGGATCATTTACATCAGGAGACATGCTCGCTGTTCTGTTTGTTGGCCCTACGGAACCAGCCACAAAACGGGGTTTCTCTGGATTTTTGTTTGTGAATTCATCAGCTACCTCTCGGGCAATTTTTGCCGATTCATAGTTCAATTCGTAAACGATGTCTTCGAGATGATAATCGGCCATACCGATAGTCGTGCTCGAAAAGGTATTGGTTTCAACAATATCTGCACCCGCTTCAAAATAGGCGGTATGAACTGCCTTGATGGCCTGAGGTTGAGTCAACGACAACAAATCGTTGTTCCCTTTTAAAGAATGGGGGAAATCTTTGAAACGTTCCCCACGGAAATCCTCTTCGGAGAAATTGTAACGTTGCAACATAGTTCCCATTGCTCCATCGAGGATGAGTATGTTTTTTTTAATCGCTTCGTGAATGCTTGACATAACTTTTTATTTCTTGTAAACCACAATATGAATTGGGATCTATACTTTTGATTACTAATTCCAAAAGCTCACTATTCTTTCTCTTTAGCCCTGATGGTAGTGGCATCCTTTTATTCTGGGGTTCAGAATAAAAGATATAGCGTACAGCAGGAAGGATGATGGCAAAAAAAGCACCAATCATTCGCTCTAAAGAAATATCGATATGTTGTCAAGAAAAGGTTTGAGAAATACTGTGGAAGTATTCTTGTGTTATCTATCTTAAATGCTGAAACAATTTCAACATAAAGTAGAATGTAGCACCTTCTTTATAAAATAAAGGGTTGCTAAGGTTTCATCGGGTCATTCCCTCCGCCTTTCGTGATAACTGTCAATAAATATATGAACACTGCAAAGTAAATACATAGCGTTAATACTTGCAAGTATTAACGCTATATTTTTATATTACTTTTTATACAACTTGTTAAATTATGGCTTTTACCACAGCTTTTGGTGCT
>JBLIHD010000063.1:0-8356 GCA_047636335.1 Flavobacterium sp. | reverse complement strand
ATCCTTAAACCACAAACAATCTTTCAGTAGAGGCTTGTTTCATTGTGTTGTTATGCATTACAAATTTACTGAATTACAGGCTTACTGAATTATGTTGAGAGAAGTTTGTGAGTTTTAGGCATATCTGTAGGATAATAACAGACGAAACAGACTGTTCCATCCCGAAATAAGCGACACGCTTTTTTCCGGATCTATTTGTTAAATACTTTGTAATAAAAAGATTATATTTGAAAAGCTATAACCCAATAGTGCATTCTGTGAGCAATCGAAACCTAAAAACAAATCTATCGTTCTCCAAACAACAACTAAATACAATTCCATGCAAAACTTTAATTCGCCTTCAGAAGCCTTTCAATATTGGGAAAAGAAAACACCAAATGCAGTTTTTTTAAAACAACCTCTTAACGGAAAGATCTTTAACTATACTTTTGCCCAAGTGGGTGAAGAATCGCGCAAGATTGCCAATGCAATAAAAGACTTTGATCTACCGGAAAGGAGTCATATCGCTTTGATCTCCAAGAACTGTGCTCATTGGCATATGGCCGATTTGGCCATCATGATGTCAGGGCATATTTCAATACCTATCTATCCGTCACTTAATGCCGATTCTGTCAATCAAATTTTAGTCCATAGCGGCAGTAAGGCCATTATTATAGGAAAGCTGGACGATCTAAAATCTCAGAAAGCTGGTATTCCCGACATACATAAAATTTGTGTGGGTCTTTATGGCGATGATGAGGGGACGCTCTGGGAAGACATAATTTCAAATGGGCAGGAAATCACAAATGTTCATGTCCAAAAACCAGATGACCTGCATACCATCATTTATACCTCAGGCACAACAGGAGAACCAAAAGGGGTAATGCATACGGTAAATAATTTTATGGAAAGTATTAAAGCTATTAACTTCCGCTTGCCTTTAGAAGACCATTCGAAACTGTTTTCTTTCTTACCCATTGCCCATATAGCAGAACGTGTTTTGGAAACCGTAAGTTTTGCGATTGGGGCAACAGTTACTTTTCCTGAGTCTCTGCAAACTTTTCCATCAGATTTAGAGCAAACACAACCCGTTTTTATTTTTGCGGTACCTAGAATATACACCAAGTTCCAAGAAAAAATATTGGAGAAGATTCCACAAAAAAAATTGAGCACGCTGCTGAAGATTCCTATAGTAAACGGAATCATCAAGAAAAAACTACAACAGAAATTAGGATTACGAGAAGCAAAATACATTATTTCAGGAGCGGCACCAATAGCACCAAGTTTAGTGCGTTGGTTTGAAACCATAGGAATCACCATTCTGCAGGGATACGGCATGACCGAAGACAGTATTATTTCACATTTCAATACGCCAACCAAAAACAGGGTCGGGACAGTAGGAAAGGCTGTGGACAATGTAAGCGTTAAACTATCTCCGGAAGGTGAAATTTGCATCAAAAATCAATGCTTAATGAAAGGTTATTACAAAGACCCGGAAATTACCGCTTCAGTTTTTGATGAAGAAGGCTTTTTTAAAACAGGAGATATCGGAGAGTATGACCATGATGGTTTTCTGACTATTACGGGCCGAGTGAAAGACCAGTTTAAGACAGACAAGGGTAAATACATATCTCCTGCACCAATAGAACTGAAAATGTCCGTAAACAAGGATATTGACCAAATATGTCTTGTGGGAACTGGAATCCCGCAACCCATAGCATTGATTACCTTGTCAGAATTGGGTAAGGCCAAATCCAGAGCGTCATTATGTGCCGGATTAATCGAAACGATGAATCAAATAAATCCGAATGTTGAAAAGCATGAAAAGATTGAAAAAATAATCATCATGAAAGAAGACTGGAATGTCGATAACGGATTAACGACGCCAACTCTGAAAGTGAAGCGTAACGCTATAGAAAAAATCCATCAGCCATTTTATAAATCGTGGTTTGAGAATGAAGATAAAGTGATTTTTGAGTAAATTAAATCAAAAAAATGCCGCTGTACCCGGTTGCCTGGAGTACAAATCGGGGGCCGTAAACACAGCCGAAGACCAATAATAATAGGTAAATAAGCACTGATGACTGCGATGCGACGGATTAGCCCGTCAGCTCGCTTCATTAGTGCACAAATCCTCGATATTCCTGAGAATCCGACTTCATCACATGTCCATTCCTGCCATAGGGTCACTGCCTTTACGAAATTTATATTCGCTATTGATGGAGTGAGCTCCGGTAACAATCCCTTTTTTGGATGGATTTAGCGCCGATTTAATTTCAATCATTCCATTAGATTCCGCTTTGGTTTCGACTATGACTTTATTTTTTAATTATTAAAATCTTACCGACAGTCCTCCTCCAGTGCCAAAGCGGTTATCGTAGCTACCCATAAGTGAAACATTTCTGGAGAGAAAATACTCAGCTCCCGCACTCCATACTATTTCTGAAGTAAAGTCTTTACCTATCGGCAGATTATTTACAATCCCTAAATCCAATTGATATTCATAATAGCCAAAAACAGATAGCTTGGGAAATATCATTATGCTTCTTCCTAATGCAATTCTTGGTCTTAACTTATTATCAACACGCACATCAAAATTAAACAAATACGGTGTTAAATAACGTATCCCAGCCACCGCAGTAGTTTCAAATTGGTCCAGACTCTTGCGCGTTTCATTTTCAATATTAATACCTCCATAAACACGTAAGTAATCGTGCAAATAACGCTCGTAGGTAAACTCTGTTTCTAAGTTTTTGTTCCAACCATATTCTAAAGAGGCATTAAACTGATTTCTAATGTTTGAAGTAATAAGATTGAAACCTGTTGTATGTGAAGCCGCATCTATCATTCCCCAAGAATACCATTTATCTGTTTCTTCAATAATTTTAGAAACTGGAAACTCTTCCATTCTTGGGTCTCTTGGTGTATCGTATGACACCACTCTTGCCATACCACCCATCATATGATAAAGGATGTGACAATGAAAAAACCAGTCGCCGTATTCATCGCCATTATTCCCATAAAATTCTATAGTTAGCTTTTGCATTGGAGGCACATTAACCGTGTGTTTTAACGGGGAATAATCTCCGTTTTTATTGATAACCCTGAAAAAATGACCGTGTAAATGCATAGGGTGGTGCATCATGGTAAGATTATTAAACGTAATTCGGGTTACTTCCTTACTACTTATTTTAATTTTATCAGCTTCTGATAGTGGCACACCATTCATACTCCAGATGTAGCGGTTCATGTTTCCTGTGAGATTCAACAATACTTCTTTTACGGGAATGTTTTTGTCATAGTTCGTTTTATTTGGAGATTTCAAATAGTCGTAATTATACTCTGAAAACAAATCCATTTCTTCCATACCGCCCTTTTTCATTACAGCCTTTTGCCCATTCGTCTGCATACCATTCACAACATCGCCATTATTCATTTCCATCCCTTTCATTTTGGAATGATCCACTTTCATGTCTTTCGTTTTATCCGTTGCCATAGAGTTTTTTGGTTTGCCCATATCCTTTCCGGACATCTTTGAATCATCCATCTTCGCGTCTCCAGCCATGTTCATACCTTGCATTTTAGTATGGTCTATTGACATTGAATCATCAGATTTGCCCATATCCATTCCAGACATCTTATCCATTTGCATCCCATATTCCTCCTTTATCTTAAATCGTTCATCTTTTTTTGGTTGAAATTTTAAAGCGTGAGCTCCCATTTTCATATCCATTTTTGCCATTTTTTGCATCATTCCAATTTTATCTGGTCTTGGAGTAGTCATTGCAGCCAACACTTTTCCATTTCCAATAAATGCAGATGCATTTCCTGAACCATCTTGGGCTGTAATTTTAAATTCTATTTTTCCTTCTTCCGGAACAGTAATAATAAAATCATATGTTTCAGCAATACCGATGAAAGTCTTGTTCTTTTTAACTGGCACTACATCAAGGCCATCAGCAGAAACTAATAGTGGTTGTTCTCCTCCGAAAGTCATCCAAAACGACGTGGATGCACCTCCATTAATGATTCTTAATCGCACTTTCTCGCCAGCTTGAAATTCTGGATACTCCAAGCTTTCTTCGCCATTAATTAAGAAAGCTGGGTAATATATGTCTGCTATATCAGCGCCATTCATCCGTTGTCTCCAAAAGTTTAACTGCGCTCCAAACGCTCCACGTGCAATAACCTGATTTAATGGTGTAGCGGTTCCTTTTTTGATACTGTACCATTCATTACCTCGCTTTAAATTCCGAAGGACATTCATTGGTTTTTCGTTAGTCCAATCTGACAACATCAAAACCAAATCTTTATCATAAGTTAAGGTTTGTTTTTTTGGATTGATAGCAATTGAACCAAACACGCCACTTTGTTCTTGCAACATGGTGTGTGAGTGATACCAATATGTTCCGGACTGTTTAATAGGAAATTCATATTTCTGTGTATGTCCAGGTTCTATAGGTGGTGTATTTAGATAAGGAACGCCATCATAGAAATTTGGTAGTAACAAACCATGCCAATGCACCGATGTTTCTTTGCTCATTTCATTTTTAACGTAAATCACAGCATATTCACCTTCTGTAAACTCTAAAGTTGGTCCGGGAATTGTACCATTAACAGTCATCCCCTTCACTTCTTTACCTGCCTTGTTTACCATTTCTTCCTTCATGATTAAGCTGTATTCGTGGACAGGCAAATCATTAACATTTCCCTCCATGGACTGTCCCAAAACTGAGCTCAATGGGATTAGTAATAAGATTATTATATTTTTTATGTTTTTCATCTTTCTTTTGATTAACTCTTCTGCAATTGTATAAGTATGTGTCATAATTTTGCTCTTATAAGTTGGCCTTGCAAATACCCGAATAATATGACGTTTTTTTGTTACACAATTTCGCTAGCCATTTGCAAGATTTACAAACTGTCAATTTGTTTTCTGGTATTCTCTTCCATTTTTTTGAAATGCGTGGGCGCAAAACCGGTTGCTTTTTTAAACTGGTTGCTCAAATGGGCTACATTGCTATAGTTGAGTTTAATCGAAATTTCGCTTAGGCTTAATTCATCATAAATAAGCAACTCTTTTGCTTATTCAATTTTTTGAGCAATAAAATAATATTCAATTGTAATTCTTTCCCTTATCGAAAATAGCTTGCTCAAAGTGCTGTAATCTTGTCTCAGATCTTTAGATAAATAAATTGATTTTCATCTTTTCATCCCGATCATGGACCAAATCAATAATCCCGTTTTTAATCTGCTCAATGGTTTTGCTTATTTCATCCGTCAACAATCTAAAAAACAGGTTCCTAAGAGTATTTTCCAGGCTTTCTATTTCATCTTCGGCTAATTGGTGGGATAGTTCTATCTCCCCTAATTTTATGGAAATAACGGTGAGCTCCATTTTTACCAATTCTTTTTTTTTCAAGGCCACTTCATAACGACCGTAAACCATATTTTTTATACATAACTTCGTTTATAAAGTTGTTTTTACAACGTTCTATCAAAGTTCGTCCTTTTACGGCTAAAAAGGAAACTTTTCCACAAAATATTGATAATTAAAATGCTGACAAACAAATACATACGAGTTTTGTACCTATATCTTAATTCCTGCAAAGGGATCACTGCCTTTCAAGAATTTGTATTCACTGTTGATGACATAACTTCCAATTCCTAAGCTTTCCGTTTACAAAAATCACACGGCTTTCTTTTCGATTCTTACAGTACAGGCTTGTTTAATTGTATTGTTTTGAATTACGTGCTTACTGAATTATGTTGAGAAAGGTTTGTGAGACTTCAGGCACTTTATCACGATAATGACTTACAAAACAGACCGCTCCATCACGAAATAAGCAACACGGTTTCTTCCGGATCTATTTGTTAAATACTTTATAATAAAAAGGTTATATTCGAAAGGCTATACCCCAATAGCGTATTCTGTGAGAAATTGAAACAAACAAATCTATTGTTCAATAAACAATAATTAAATACAATTCTATGCAAAACTTTAATTCGCCTTTAGAGGCCTTTCAATATTGGGAAAAGCAAACACCAAATGCAGTTTTTTTAAAACAACCTCTTAACGGAAAGATCTTTAACTATACTTTTGCCAGGGCCGGTGAGGAGTCACGCAAGATTGCCAATGCAATACACAACTTTAATCTACCAGAAAGAAGTCATGTAGCTTTACTCTCTAAGAACTGTGCGCATTGGCATATGGCCGATTTGGCCATCATGATGTCAGGGCATGTTTCCATACCTATTTATCCGTCACTTAATGCCGATTCTATTAATCAAATTTTAGTCCATAGCAACAGTAAGGCTATCATTATAGGAAAGCTGGACGATCTAAAATCCCAGCAATCGGGCATTCCCGACATACACAAAATCTGCGTGGGTCTTTATGGGGACGATGAGGGGACGCTTTGGGAAGACATAATTTCAGATGGGCAGGAAATCACAAATGTTTATGTCCAAAAAGCAGATGACTTGCATACCATCATTTATACTTCAGGCACAACAGGAGAACCAAAAGGAGTAATGCATACCGTAAATAACTTTATGGAAAGTGTTAAAGCTCTTCGCTTAAAGGCACCTTTAGAGGATCATTCGAAACTGTTTTCTTTCTTACCAATTGCCCATATAGCGGAACGTTGGTTGGAAAACCTAAGTTTTGCGATTGGGGCAACAGTTACTTTTCCTGAGTCCTTGCAAACTTTCGCGTCAGATTTAGAGCAAACACAACCCGCTTTTATTTTTGCGGTACCGAGAATATACACCAAGTTTCAAGAAAAAATATTGGAAAAGATTCCACAAAAAAGATTGAGTACGCTGCTAAAAATTCCCATAGTAAATGGAATCGTCAAGAAAAAACTACAAAAGAAATTAGGATTGCGAGAAGCAAAATACATTATTTCGGGAGCAGCCCCAATAGCCCCAAGTTTAGTCAATTGGTTTGAAACTATAGGCATCACTATCCTTCAGGGATACGGTATGACCGAAGATACTATTGTTTCACATTTCAATACGCCAACCGATAACAGGGTAGGGACAGTAGGAAAGGCCGTGGACAATATAAGTATTAAATTATCTTCGGAAGGTGAAATTTGCATCAAAAATCAATGCTTAATGAAAGGTTATTACAAAGCTCCTGAAATTACTGCTTCAGTTTTTGATGAAGAAGGGTTTTTTAAAACTGGAGATATCGGAGAGTATGACCATGAGGGTTTTCTGACCATTACGGGCCGAGTGAAAGACCAGTTTAAAACAGACAAGGGCAAATACATCTCTCCAGCCCCATTAGAACTAAAAATGTCCTTAAATACGGATATTGACCAAATATGCCTTGTGGGAACTGGCATCCCGCAACCCATAGCGTTGATCACATTTTCAGAACTGGGTAAGGCCAAATCCAGAGCGTCATTATATACCGGATTAGTTGAAACGATGAATCAAATAAACACGCATGTGGAGAAGCATGAAAAGATTGAAAAAATAATCATTATGAAAGAAGATTGGAATGTCGATAATGGATTAACGACGCCAACTATGAAAGTGAAACGTAACGCTATCGAGAAAATCCACCGGGAATTTTACAAACCCTGGTTTGAGAATGAAGAAAAAGTCATATTTGAATAAATAAAAATAAAATACCGCTGCACGCAACAAGGGGCAAAGATCAAGAATACCCGGAAAATAAATACTGATGATTGCGATAGACAAGGAATAGCCCGCCAGCCGGCTTCGCCAGTGCACAAACCCCAGCCATCCTTGAGGTTCTGACTTCATCACATGTCCATTCCTGCCATGGGGTCACTGCCTTTGCGGAATTTATATTCACTATTGATGGCGTAAGCACCGGTAATGACTACTTTTTTGCTTGGATCTAATGCTGATTTAATTTCAATCATTCCATTCGACTCCGCTCCGGTTTCCACCATTACATTTTCAAAAATGCCGTGGCTTTTTTGGACCCAGATATAAGTGGCATTTTCATCCCTGATAACAGCATCAATAGGGACAAACATCCCTTTTAGATTAGACTGCGTTAATCTGGCTACTGCCTGCATCCCCGGTTTTAAAAACAAATTCGGATTAGGTACTTCCATTCTGATTAAAAGCAATCTGGAATCCGGGTTTATTTCGGGATTGATAAAAGAAATTTTTGCGTTTATTTCTTTATTCGGATAATCAGCAAAAGACAGCTTTGCCGACTGTCCTATTTTTAAACTTTTAACATAGTTCACGTTTACTTGTGTTTCGAGCCAGAGACTATTTAAATTAGCTACTTTGATTATGGCAGCGCCCTCCATGACATAACTGCCTTCTGTTACCGTAATTTCCGAAACATAACCGCTATGGGTACTATAAAAAGTAGTGTAGG
>JBLIHD010000062.1:0-8377 GCA_047636335.1 Flavobacterium sp. | reverse complement strand
GCCAAAATATACGGAGGTAGCGGTATAATGAATTCTGGCAAATTAGTGATTGATTCCGCACCATATGACGGCAGGGATTATTCGATAGAATTGCAATTGCCCCCATTGAGTGTGATTGTTTTTAAAACTTCATGAAATATGCGGAAAACTCCTTAAACTTAAAAATCGTAAACAGTATTGATCCGTCAGATTAATGCTGTTTATTTTTATTTAGAACTATTATAACGATTTCGTAAATAAAAGGATTAGTTAGAATATCGAACTGCCTTTTATTGTATTTTTGACGGCTCATAAAGCCCTTATTTTTAACAATATATATTATGATTACAAATACAGAATTAGAATTCAAAGGAGATTTATATCCATCAAAAATAATTTCTTTTGAACGTGATGTTGATTCAGTCTCTTTTCATACCGACAATAGCGTAATATTAAAAGTAACCGTATTACGAGATAGTTTAATTCGTTTTCGTTATACTACAAAAGGATATTTCAGTAAAGATTTTTCATACGCGATAGACAAAAGTTATTCACAAGGATATAATTTTTTGGAGGTAACTGAAGAAGTTGAATTTTATAAAATACAAACCAGTAAAGTAAAATGTATAATTCAGAAAACAGATATGAGAGTGTCGATTTTGGATTTAAATGGAAATGTTTTGCTAGAAGATGAATTGGGTTTTCATTGGGAAGAAAGTTATGAGTATGGCGGGAATATCGTTAAAATGAGTAAAGCTTCAAAGGATGGAGAATGTTTTTATGGATTGGGGGATAAAGCGACCCAAATGAATTTGAAAGGCAAAAGACTTGAGAATTTTGCAACTGATCAATATGCTTTTCAAAAAGACCAAGAGCCATTATACAAGGTAGTTCCTTTTTACATAGGATTGCAGAACAAACAGGCATACGGAATTTTCTTCGATAATACTTTTAGGACTTTCTTCGATTTTTGTCACGAAAGAAGAAATGTAACGAGTTTTTGGTCAGAGGGAGGAGAGATGAATTATTATTTCATCTATGGACCACAGATGGAGGATGTGGTCACCAGTTATACTGACTTGACCGGTAAACCGGAATTGCCGCCTCTATGGGCTTTGGGATACCATCAATGCAAGTGGAGCTATTATCCGGAAAGTAATGTGAAGGAAGTGACTGCAAAATTCAGGGAGTTAAAGATTCCATGCGATGCGATTTATTTGGATATCGATTACATGGAAGGCTTTAGATGTTTTACATGGAATAAAGAATATTTCCCGGATCCAAAACGAATGGTGGCCGAATTGGCAGAAGATGGCTTTAAGACAGTCGTTATCATTGATCCAGGGATAAAAATTGACAAAGAATATTCAGTATATAAAGAGGCTTTAGAAAAAGATTATTTCTGTAAAAGGGCTGATGGCCCGTATATGAAGGGGAAAGTATGGCCTGGAGAATGCAATTTTCCTGACTATACCAATCCGGAAGTAAGAGAATGGTGGGCCGGGTTATTTAAAGAATTAATCTCTGACATCGGAGTGAAAGGAGTTTGGAATGATATGAATGAGCCTGCGGTAATGGAAGTTCCTAACAAAACTTTCCCCATGGATGTGCGCCATGATTATGACGGAAATCCTTGCAGCCACAGAAAGGCACATAATATTTATGGAACGCAAATGGCAAGAGCCACTTATCATGGCGTGAAGCGTTTTGCATATCCCAAAAGACCGTTTATTATAACAAGATCTGCTTATGCTGGAGCACAGCGTTATTCGTCTTCTTGGACGGGTGATAATGTCGCCACTTGGGAGCATCTATGGATAGCAAATATACAAGTGCAAAGAATGTCGATCTCTGGAATGGGATTCACGGGCTCTGATATTGGCGGATTTGCCGAACAACCATCAGGAGAGCTTTATACCCGTTGGATTCAGTTGGGGGTTTTTCATCCTTTTTGCAGAACGCATTCCTCTGGGGACCATGGGAACCAAGAACCGTGGGCATTTGATGAAGAAGTGATTGATATCACAAGGAAGTTTGTCAACATGCGATACCAATTATTGCCTTACCTATACACTATGTTTTGGCAATATATCGAAGAGGGAGTTCCAATGCTTAAACCTTTAGTTTATTATGATCAGGAGGACACTCAAACCCACTATCGAAATGATGAATTTGTATTTGGAAATCAAATATTGGTATGTCCTATTTTAGAACCTAACGCTATAGGTAGGAGGATGTATATCCCCCGCGGTCAATGGTATAACTATTGGACAGATAATTTAGTAACTGGTGGAAAAGAAATGTGGGTAGACACAAAATATGATGAAATCCCCGTTTTTGTGAAGGCAGGTTCGGTTATCCCGAAATACCCGGTCCAACAATATGTGGGCGAACTAGAGTTTGATGAATTGACATTAGACCTGTATTATAAAGAAGGAAAAGAAAAGTCAGTGGTATATGAAGATGCGCAAGATGGTTATGATTATAAAAAAGGGAGGTACAGTTTCTTGTCTTTTCAAGTAACGGGAAAAGAAAAGGAACTCCATATTCAATTGCACAAAGAGGGTAAATATGACACCCCGTATTCGAAGTATAAAATAAATCTGATCGGACTGCCATTTACAGTCAAAAGCATCATAATTGATAATGAAAAAGTTGCCTTTGATATTGAAGCCCTCGAAAGGGACAGTTATCTGATTGTAGACAAGGAATTTAATGTTTTGCATATTTCGGGAGAATAAGAAAAACAAAAAATATGACACTTTTGGTTTTAATTTTATAATTTTAAATTTATTTATATTTGTATTTTTGTTAATATTATAATTTTATAATCATGAAAAAACAGTCAATACTACTAGGGGTTTGCACGATAGGATTACTATTTTCTTGCGCGACAAATCCAATCACTGGAAAAAAAACATTGAATTTCGTATCCAATAGCGAACTTTTTCCTTCGTCATTTCAACAGTACGGTACCTTTTTAAAGGAAAACAAAGTGATTTCCGGTACCGCTGATGCCAATAGGGTTGATAAAGTTGGGGCGAAAATTAAATTAGCCGCTGAGAAATACGTGGCTTACGTTGGACAGCCGGAATATTTAAAAGATTACCGCTGGGAATACAAATTGGTTGAAAATAAGGATGTTAATGCTTGGTGTATGCCCGGAGGGAAAATTGTTGTTTACTCTGGTATTTTGCCGATAACTAAAGATGAATCTGGTTTAGCCACTGTTATTGGACATGAAGTGTCTCATGCTTTAGCCAATCACGGTGCTCAGCGCATGAGTGCTGGGCAGCTGCAAGGCATTGGTGCCGTTGGGGTAGCCGTTGCGACAGGAGGGAAAAGCGAAGAAACACAGCAAACATGGCAACAAATATACGGTATCGGTTCAGAAGTCGGGGGGATGCTACCTTATAGCAGGGGACATGAAAGTGAGGCAGATAAAATCGGGTTGACATTAATGGCGATCGCAGGCTATAATCCAGATGAGGCCATTACCTTTTGGATGAGGATGTCAGCGAATTCCCAAGGTCAAGCGCCACCACTTTTTTTAAGCTCACATCCATCTGATGCTAATAGGATTGCAGAGTTAAAAAAGTTACTTCCAGAAGCGAAAGCCACTGCGGCAAAATTTGGAATGATCTATAAATAAAATGTAATTATTCTACTTGTATAAAAAAGTAAAGCCAATTCGTTTGAATTGGCTTTTTTCTTTTAAATTTTGATTAAGCTTTCAATATTTCCAACAATTAGTAAAATTATTTGATAAAAATAAATAGATTCGTACAAAACTACATATTATGATAGCATTGAAAAAGGGGGACAAGAAATTAATAAACGCTTGGGCTTTTTACGATTGGGCCAATTCTGTTTATAGCTTGGTTATTGCAACAGCTGTCTTTCCCATTTACTACGAAACTGTGACGAGTGGTAATAACGATGTTGTCCAATTTTTAGGGAGTGAGTTTAATAATTCTTCGCTATTGTCCTATTCTTTGTCCTTTTCCTTTTTTATTGTGGCTTTTATGTCGCCTATTTTATCCGGAATAGCTGATTACAGTGGAAACAAAAAACGGTTTATGCAATTTTTTTGTTATTTGGGATCGCTCTCGGTAATGAGCTTGTATTTCTTTACCGGTCAGGATACCTTGTGGATTGGAATTTTAGGCACCGTTTTAGCTAGTATCGGTTTTTGGGGAAGTATCGTTTTTTATAATTCGTATTTGCCGGAAATTGCTTTTCCCGAACAGCATGACAGGGTAAGTGCCAAGGGATTCATGTTTGGCTATTCAGGCTCTTTAATATTATTAATTTTTAATTTAACTATGGTAATGAAGCCGGAATTGTTCGGAATAACCGATAGTTCTTTGCCTGCAAGAATTTCATTTTTATCTGTTGGTATATGGTGGATTGGTTTTGCACAAGTTACATTTTACTATTTGCCCAACAATGTGTTTCACAAGAAACCCGAGAAGGACTATATTTTCAATGGTTTGAGAGAACTTAAAGTAGTTGCAAAAAGTATAAACAAGCAAACGGACCTTAAACAATTTCTTACCGCTTTTTTTCTATACAGTATTGGTGTTCAAACGGTAATATTACTTGCTGGAATTTTTGGAAAAAAGGAATTGGGAATAAATACCAGTAAGTTGATCATCATAATTTTATTAATAAACATAGTCGCTATTTTTGGGGCTTATTTGTTTTCTAGAATTTCGGAAAAAATCGGGAATATAAAAACACTTAAATTAACTATTGCAATTTGGTGTCTTATTTGTCTTGCGGCTTATCTATTGGACCCTAAAAACGAATACATTGATTTCCAGTTTTATGCCCTTGGAGGAACGATAGGAATGGTTTTAGGGGCTATACAAACTTTATCTCGTTCAACTTATTCAAAATTATTGCCAGACACGGAGGACCATGCAACCTATTTTAGTTTCTTTGATGTAACAGAGAAAATAGCGATAGTTGTTGGAACCTTTATTTTTGGTTTTGTGGCGTCCATCACTAACTCAATGCGAAACTCATTTTTTATCCTAGCGGTCTTCTTCTTATTGGGCTATATTGTTCTCAGTTTGATGAAAGAGAGGAAAAAAGTATAAATTGCATTTTATTTGTACTGATATAGAAATAACATAGTTAAGATATGGAGAGAAACGCTTCCCGGAATTGAGCTTGCTTAATCTGTTAACTTATGCGGATGTTATAAATAACTCGAAATTGCACCCATTTATTTTCATTGCAATCTAAGTATTACTTTTTAAGTTTTTTCTGTTTATGCATATTAGCGATGCTTTTACAATTATATTAAATAATAATTTTGTTTTGGCACAATGATTGTCTTCTTGATGTACTTAATGAATGATGAGGGCTAAGGTCAATTTTATATATATTTAAAGTGCTTAAACCCTATATTTGTTCATGAATTCAAATTTTTTAATGACAAAAAGACTCAAATATAATTATGTCAAATCATAAAATAACTACAATAGACAATCTGTCACTTCAGGAATATGATACGGAAGCTGAATTAATACCATTATTGACCCCTGAAGATGAGGAAGAGATGATTAACGAGGAATTACCGGACTCATTACCTATCTTGCCTTTACGCAACATGGTTTTGTTTCCAGGGGTCGTAATTCCCATTACTGCAGGCCGCGATAAATCTATTAAACTGATCAATGATGCCAATGCGGCAGGAAAAACAATTGGTGTTGTTGCACAAAAGAACGAACAAGATGAAGATCCGACCAAGGAGGATATTCATAACATTGGAACAGTTGCCAGGATTTTACGGGTTCTAAAAATGCCTGATGGGAATACAACTGTTATCCTTCAGGGTAAAAAGCGTTTTGAAATTGACTCGGTGGTTTCTGAAGAGCCTTATATGACCGCAAGCATCAAAGAGTTTGACGAGAGCAGGCCCGAGAGCGTAGATACGGAGTTTTTGGCTATTCTTGAGTCTGTCAAAGAATTAGCGATTCAAATAATAAAAGAAAGTCCGAACATTCCAAGTGAGGCGACATTTGCCATAAAAAATATTGAGAGCCAATCTTTCCTGATTAATTTTGTCACTTCCAATATGAATTTGTCTGTTAAAGAAAAACAAGATTTACTAGCTATTAGTGATTTGAAAAATAGGGCTTTAGAGACGCTTCGTTATATGAATATAGAGTTGCAGAAACTAGAATTGAAAAATGATATCCAATCCAAAGTTCGCTTTGATTTAGACCAACAGCAAAGGGAATATTTTCTTCAGCAACAAATGAAAACGATCCAAGAGGAATTGGGTGGTTCTACACAAGAGGAAGAAATGGACGAGATGCTCCTTAAATCTAAGTCTAAGAAATGGGATGAAAAGACCAAGAAACATTTCGAAAAAGAATTGTCAAAAATGCGCCGCATGAATCCACAGGCACCGGATTTTGGCATTCAAAGAAATTATTTGGAACTGTTTTTGGAATTGCCTTGGAATGAATATTCAAAAGACAATTTTGACCTAAAACGTGCCCAAAAAATACTGGACCGAGATCATTTCGGACTAGAAGATGTTAAGAAAAGAATGATTGAGCATTTGGCAGTTTTGAAATTGCGTAATGATATGAAATCTCCTATAATTTGTTTGACAGGTCCTCCGGGAGTAGGTAAAACTTCAATAGGAAAATCTGTTGCCGAAGCTTTAGGAAGGGAATATGTGCGCATTTCTCTCGGTGGGGTTCGTGATGAGGCAGAAATAAGAGGGCATAGAAAAACCTACATTGGTGCTATGCCGGGAAGAATCATGCAAAGTTTAAAAAAGGCAGGAACCTCAAATCCCGTATTTGTATTGGATGAAATCGATAAATTATCGGTGAGCAGTCAAGGTGATCCCTCTTCAGCTTTACTGGAAGTGTTGGATCCGGAACAAAACAATTCGTTTTACGACAATTTCTTGGAGATGGGATATGATTTGTCGAAAGTTATGTTTATCGCCACTTCAAACACGATGTCTTCAATTCAACCTGCATTGAGAGATCGAATGGAGATCATCAAAATGTCAGGATATACCATTGAAGAAAAAGTGGAGATTGCGCGTCAGCATTTGTTGCCGAGGCAATTAAAAGAACACGGTTTAACAGCCAAGGATTTAACAATCGGGAAGAAACAATTAGAAAAAATTGTTGAAGGCTACACCCGTGAATCCGGTGTACGTGGTTTAGAAGCAAAAATTGCGCAGGTAATCCGAAATGCAGCTAAGTCCGTTGCAATGGAGGAGGAGTACAATAAAAAAGTGACTGATGCGGATATAGTGAGGATACTAGGTGTCCCAAGATTAGAAAGGGATAAATACGAGAGCAATGATGTGGCAGGTGTTGTGACCGGATTAGCTTGGACAAGTGTAGGAGGAGATATTCTGTTCATAGAGTCTTTAATTTCTCCGGGTAAAGGGAATATGACCATTACTGGAAATTTAGGTACCGTAATGAAAGAATCAGCTACAATAGCATTGGAATACGTTAAAGCCAACTCGCAGCTCCTAGGCTTGAATCCAGATATGATATCGAAATATAATATCCACTTGCATGTTCCGGAAGGAGCGACGCCCAAAGATGGGCCAAGTGCGGGTATAGCGATGTTGACCTCTCTAGTGTCGGTTTTCTCCCAAAAAAGAGTCAAAAAAAACATGGCCATGACAGGTGAAATAACATTAAGAGGGAAAGTATTGCCTGTAGGTGGAATTAAGGAAAAAATATTGGCAGCAAAACGTGCAAATATTAAAGAGATTATTCTGTGTCATGAAAACAAAAGTGACATCGACGAAATAAAACCAGAATATATTGACGGGCTGACTTTTCATTACGTAAAAGAAATGAGCGACGTTTTAAAAATTGCAATTACCGATCAAAAAGTTAAAAACGCAAAAATATTGTAAGCGATCTTTTTGATTCATCAATATAAATTCCAAAATCAAAACTTAAGGTAATTAAGCAATGGTTTTGGAATTTTATTTAAGTGGTGTTTTGAGCGATATAATGAGTATTTTTGGGATTATAATTTTATCTTCGCATTTGCGTTTTATTTTACGAAAACAGAGGCCAAAAGCATGTTCAAAAACTTTTTACTACCCTTGTCACTATTTATTTGCACTGTGTCTTACAGTCAAATAGGAGGTAAGTATACCTATCAATTTTTGAATTTGGTCACCTCGCCCAGGCAGGCTGCGCTAGGGGGTAAAACAATAACTATCTATGACGACGACGTGAATCAGGTTAATTTTAATCCTGCAACCATAAACGCGGAAATGGACAACCACTTGGCATTGAATTACGGTAATTATTTTAATGAGGTCACATACGGTACAGCTTCATATGCATATACATATGATCGGCATTTGCAAACTTTTCAGGCTGGG
>JBLIHD010000061.1:0-8515 GCA_047636335.1 Flavobacterium sp. | reverse complement strand
AAAGTTTTAAACACTGACCTATATGACGTTGCTTCACTGACAAAGATTTTGTCCACTTTGCCCAATGCCATGCTGCAGTATGATGCTAAAAAAATAAATATGGAAACGAGATTAGACTCCATGTTGCCTATTTTTAAGAATTCAAATAAAAAAGACATACGTTTTAAGGAATTATTGTCCCATTATGCACGATTGCAACCTTGGATTCCATTTTATAAAGCTACTATAGACAGAAATGGCAATCCTTTGGATGCGTATTATAGGAAAGTTAGTGGAGTTCCATTTTCAACAAAAGTTGCGGACAGCCTTTTCTTGAGGGACGATTACCACGATACTATCATGAAGATAATTGCAGACACTAAGTTATTGCCTCAAAAAGGATACAGATACAGCGACTTCACTTTTATAATCCTAAAACAATATTTGGAAAAGTTAACGGGAAAAAAATTGGATGTATTAAGTAATGAAAATTTTTATGGTCCCCTTGGGGCAAATAACACCATGTATAACCCTTTAGAAAAAGTAAACAAAAGCAGACTAGCACCGACAGAAATTGACACTTATTTCCGGCACCAAATTATACAGGGCTATGTCCATGATATGGGAGCCGCGATGGAAGGGGGAATTGGAGGTCATGCTGGAATTTTCTCTAATAGTATGGATGTTGCCAAAATAATGCAGCTCTATTTGCAGAAAGGGAATTATGGTCACCGCCAGTACTTTTCCAAAAAGACTTTCGATGATTTCAACACCTGTTATTTTTGCGCCGAGGGTAATCGTAGGGGAGTGGGATTTGATAAACCGCAGTTGGGAAATAGAGGCCCAACTTGTGGTTGTGCATCAATGACCAGTTTTGGTCATACCGGCTTCACCGGAACTATGGCTTGGGCGGATCCCGAAACGGAAATTGTCTATATCTTTTTATCCAATCGAACTTATCCTGCTGATTCCGTAAATAAACTATCGAGAGAAAATATAAGGGAAGACATTCAGGAAATTATTTATGATTCGATTGAATTTTAGTAAATTTATCAAATGCCCATCTATAATTATAATTGAAATTTAAGATTTGTAATTTTTCTCTTTTAAAAGAAATGGCATCCCTATTTTTCATAAATTCGTTACTTTAAAATTAACACATGAAAATTGCAATAGTTTGTTATCCCACTTTCGGTGGGAGTGGTGTTGTCGCTACAGAGTTAGGTCTTGAATTGGCTCGTCAGGGTCATGAGATCCATTTTATCACCTACAGTCAACCTGTACGTTTGGCACTATTAAATCCAAATGTACATTATCATGAGGTAAATGTTCCTGAATATCCTTTATTTCAGTATCAACCTTATGAATTGGCTTTGTCCAGCAAATTGGTGGATATGGTCAAACTCTATAAAATAGAAATACTGCATGTGCATTACGCGATTCCCCATGCTTATGCCGGATATATGGCCAAACAAATGCTGAAAGATGAAGGGATTGAGATTCCTATGGTAACCACACTGCACGGTACAGACATCACCTTGGTTGGGAATCACCCTTTCTATAAACCGGCCGTGAGCTTTAGCATCAATAAATCGGACGTGGTGACTTCCGTTTCACAAAGTTTAAAAGAGGATACCTATAAATTATTCAATATTAAAAAAGATATACATGTCATCCCTAATTTTATTGAATTAGACAAGAATAATAATGACCCCAGTATTGCTTGTCACCGTTCAGTTATGGCAAAACCAACCGAGCGTATTATTACACACATAAGTAATTTCAGGAAAGTGAAAAGGATTCCTGATGTAATAAAAATATTCTATAAAATTCAAAAAGAAATCCCCGCCAAATTAATGATGGTGGGTGACGGGCCTGAAAAAGAACAAGCAGAACAATTATGCCAGGAGCTAGGTATACTTGATAAAGTGATCTTTTTTGGGAACAGTAATGAGATTGATAAAATTTTGAGTTATACGGATCTTTTTTTGTTACCGTCAGAAACAGAAAGTTTCGGTCTTGCGGCATTAGAGGCAATGGCTTGGAGCGTTCCCGTAATTTCAAGTAATTCAGGGGGACTTTCTGAAGTGAATTTTGAGGGAATTTCGGGTTACTTAAGCAATGTTGGTGACACTGATGAGATGGCAGAGAACGCTTTGAAAATTTTAAGAGACGATTCCCTTCTTTTAAAATTCAAAGAAAACGCATTATCGGTGGCGAAAAAATTTGATATTAAAAACATCTTACCACTTTATGTGGATTTATATCAAAAAGTGATAAAGAAATATGCGAAAAAGAGCAAGTTGTTGAACGTGTCAAAATAAGTGTTAATTTTTGAGGTTATTTGTAAACAAAAATGAAAAAACTCAGTTTATCATTGGTCGCATTACTGCTTGCGGCTTGCGGAGCGAGTGCTCCCGTAAATTCGGAAAGAAAGGCTTTATATGAAGTTTTGACGCAGCAAACCGACGGTGGGGCAAACATTCATTTCTTCGAAATCCTGACAGAACCAAATGAGATCAGAATGTTACAGAATGACAAAAAGTTGAAAAATAAAGTTAGCCCAACAGATCTTCAAAAGTCAAATTTTGTCATATTAAATATGGGAGAGAAAAATACGGGAGGTTTTACTATCTCAATTGAAAGCGTAGTGGAAACAGAAAAAAATATAATTATCAGCGTAAAGGAGACCGGCCCTGAACCCGATTCGATGGTTATCCAAGATTTTACCTATCCTTTCAGTGTAGTCAAAATTAATTCGAAAAAAGAAATTATCATTAAATAAAAAAAAACGCCGCTATTTCTAGTGGCGTTTTTTGCAATATATGTTTGATACTAGAATTGGTATCTAAGTGCTAATGCTACATCAGAACCATAATTGTTTTTGTAATAACCGTTTCCACCAACTTCTGGTCTGAAATCTAATGAAATTAACAACGGGATATCAAAATTATATTCAATACCAATATCTCCAGCTGCAAATGCAAATGTGTTATTGTATGAAGTACCACTATCGGTGTACCTATAGCTACCTAAACCTCCACCTACACCAGCATACCAGTTGAAACCCCCATCAATGTTCCATACCCATTGGTATAAACCGGTTAATTTGACAGATTTGTCAGCATAACCATTATTGTTAAAGTCATTTCTGTTTCTCCAACCTAAGTCTAATTCTAAACGATTATTACTAGTCAAAGCTCTTTGATAAGAAAGTTCTCCTCCAAATCCACCATTGTCGCCAAAACGAAGTCCTAATGCATTTTTTGATATGTCTTGTGCTTGTGAGCTAAATGCTAATCCAATTAGCATAAAAGCAGATAAAATAATTTTTTTCATAAATAAGTATTTGTTATTGCAAAAGTAGAACGAAAGGATAAGGAAAGAATTATAAAATAATTGTTAATTGTTTCAAAATTCACATATTTTTACTAGTCGATTATACGGTAAACACCTTATGCAGGGCTTTGACTGTCTTGGTACCCTATTAATTAATTGTTAACTTTTAATTGTAAAGGATAGGTTTGCATTGGTTATTTCGAAAAAAAATACTGAACTGGTAATTTGGTTGCTCACTAGAGCTCCCATTTGAAACAGGTTTTCAATTCCCGTTTAGCACTACCAAAACGGAATACAATTACGTTAGTAATTTGTTAAATAATCCTATTTTTAAATTTTTTACTTTAGGGCATAAAACATATATTTGTTCAAAATTAATTATAATGGCAGGAAACAGCTACGGGACCCTATTTAGGGTAACAACTTTTGGAGAATCACATGGAGAGGCCTTAGGCGGAATAATTGATGGTTGTCCTTCAGGAATAGCAATAGACCTAGAGGCAATTCAACTTGAAATGTCTAGGAGAAAACCGGGTCAGTCAGCAATCGTTACCCAACGAAAAGAAGCGGATGACGTTCAATTTCTGTCAGGGATTTTCGAGGGAAAAACTACAGGAACCCCAATTGGATTTATTATTCCCAATACAAATCAAAAATCAGATGATTATTCTCATATAAAAGACAATTACAGGCCCAGTCATGCGGATTATGTTTATGAGAAAAAATATGGAGTGCGCGACTACCGTGGTGGTGGCCGTAGTTCAGCTCGTGAAACTGCCAGCCGAGTAGTGGCGGGAGCAGTTGCAAAACAAATGTTGCCTGAGATTAAAATCAATGCTTATGTTTCTTCCGTGGGACCTATTTTTGTGGAAAAACCTTACCAGGAGTTAGACTTTTCGAAAACGGAAAACAATCCTGTGAGATGCCCTGATGAAGAATCGGCGGTTGTAATGGAGGAATATATTCGCGAAATACGCAAACAAGGAGATACTGTTGGAGGAACCGTAAGTTGTGTGATACAAAACGTGCCTATCGGATTGGGGGAACCCGTTTTTGATAAGCTTCATGCGGAACTTGGTAAAGCGATGTTATCCATAAATGCCGTAAAAGGATTTGAGTTTGGGAGTGGATTTTGTGGCGCAAAAATGAAAGGAAGCGAACATAACGATTTATACAATTCTGACGGTAGTACTAAAACGAATCTCTCTGGAGGTATTCAGGGAGGAATCAGTAACGGTATGGATATTTATTTCAGGGTGGCGTTTAAACCTGTGGCCACTATTATGCAAAAACAGGAATCTCTTGACAACAAAGGAAACATAACCGAAATGACAGGTAAAGGACGTCACGATCCTTGTGTGGTGCCTCGTGCGGTTCCTATTGTTGAAGCTATGGCTGCCTTAGTGCTTGCCGATTTTTATTTGATAAACAAAACCTACGTTAAATAACTGCTATCAGAAAGCTATAACCGAATAAATGACCACAACCACAGAAACTAAGAAAAAATCAATTTTCGCTAACCTAACCACCCAAATACTTATAGCGATGGTATTAGGAGGTATTTTAGGCATTATAATTCATAATACAATCTCGGAGGAAGCAGCCTTAGGGTTTAGTAACAAAATAAAAATACTTGCCACCGTTTTCATAAGACTGGTGCAAATGATTATTTCACCACTTGTATTCACTACATTGGTTGTAGGTATAGCCAAACTTGGAAACGTGAGTGCTGTTGGCAGAATTGGGGGGAAAGCACTTGGTTGGTTTTTTACAGCTTCTTTCATTTCACTATTATTGGGTATGTTTTTTGTAAATGTACTGGAGCCTGGAGTTGGACTTAATTTGTCGAATGTTGATTTGACATCAGCCACAGAAGTTGCAGCCAAAACACAAAGTATTTCCTTCGAAAACTTCATCGAGCATATTGTCCCAAAGAGTATTTTTGAAGCTATGGCAACCAATGAAATTCTACAAATTGTAGTGTTCTCGATTTTCTTCGGTTTGGCCGCTGCTTCAATAGGGGATTATGTAAAGCCGGTAGTCAATGCTTTAGACAAAACATCCCATATCATTTTGAAAATGGTAAACTATGTAATGAACTTTGCGCCAATTGGTGTTTTTGGAGCAATTGCCGGTGTTTTTGCTGTCAGGGATTTTCAAGAATTGGCAATTACTTATTTTAAGTTTTTCGGTTCTTTCTTAATTGGAATTTCCTCACTTTGGATTATACTGATTCTTGTAGGTTATATTTTCCTTAAAAGCAGAATGACCGTATTGTTGAAACGAATTGTCAGTCCTTTAATTATCGCTTTTGGCACAACGAGTAGCGAAGCCGTTTTTCCAAAACTGACTGAAGAATTAGAACGATTTGGTGTGAAAGATAAAATCGTTTCATTCATGTTGCCTTTAGGTTATTCTTTTAACCTTGACGGAAGTATGATGTATATGACTTTTGCCAGTATTTTTATTGCGCAAGCGTACGGCGTGGATTTGGACGTGGGAACGCAAATGACGATGCTTTTAGTATTGATGCTCACCAGTAAGGGAATAGCGGGAGTGCCAAGAGCAAGTTTAGTCGTCGTCGCGGCAACTTGCGGCATGTTTGACATACCGATTGAGGGGATAGCGCTAATATTGCCAATTGACCATTTTTGTGATATGTTCCGAAGTGCAACTAATGTTTTAGGGAATGCTTTGGCTACGTCGGTGGTCGGACAATGGGAAGAAAATAATGAAATGGATATAATTTCATCAGATTAGATTAAACTAGAAAACCCCTCAAATTTGAGGGTTTTTTTTTATTTATAAAAGTTCAGTATATTTAATAAAATAAAACATAAAACATGAAAAATCTCGCAATGCATTGGAAAATTCTAATAGGAATGGTATTAGGACTGCTTTTCGGATTATTAATGAAAAATTTAGGGCAAAATGAATTGGTGGTCGACTGGATTAAACCTTTCGGTACCATTTTTATCAACCTGCTTAAAATGATAGCCGTTCCATTAATAGTAGTTTCATTAATAGTGGGACTAGCCGATCTGAAAGATATCTCCAAACTTTCCAAACTGGGAAGCAGAACGGTGTTATTTTACTTAAGTTCAACGGTGGTAGCAGTTAGCATTGGTTTAGTGCTGGCCAATTTAATAAAGCCTGGTAAGTACATAAATGAAGAGTCCAGGCTAAGTCTGATTGAAAATTTTTCGACAGATGCTTCACAAAAAATTCAATTGGCAGAATCGTCCAAAAATAGCGGACCGCTTCAGCCTTTAATCGATATCGTTCCCGACAATTTTTTCAAAGCCTTGAGTGATAACGGCAGTATGTTACAGGTTATTTTATTTGTCATACTTATCGGTATCGGGCTTATATTGATCGAGGAAAAAAAATCTAAACCTGTTGTGGAATTCTTTAAAGGAATGAATGAAGTCATTATGAAAATCATTGACATTATCATGCTGTTTTCTCCTTATGGCGTGTTCGCGCTGATGGCGGCTTTGATGGCGGAAATACCAGATTTTTCTACCTTGGGCGCATTAGGAATTTATGGTTTGACAGTATTGTTAGGCCTGTTTTTGATGGCTTTTGTATTCTATCCGACATTATTGATGATTTTCGCTAAAGTAAATCCGATTAAATTTTTTAAAGCTATAGCTCCGGCACAGCTTCTCGCTTTTTCTACTAGTTCAAGTGCGGCTACACTTCCGGTTACGATGGAATGTGTGACCGAAAATCTTGGTGTTGACGAGGAAGTGTCCAGTTTCGTATTGCCGCTAGGTGCAACGGTGAATATGGACGGAACTAGTTTGTATCAGGCAGTGGCAGCAATTTTCATTGCCCAGGCAATGCTTCCAGAGGCGTTAGACCTTCAGACACAGTTGATGATTGTTGTTACGGCGACCTTGGCTTCCATAGGTTCTGCCGCCGTTCCAAGTGCCGGGATGGTAATGCTGGTAATTGTCCTTGGTCAGGCCGGGATTCCGGAAGCTGGATTAGCGCTTATTTTTGCCATCGACAGACCATTAGACATGTGTAGAACTGTTGTCAACGTGACGAGCGATTCTACGGTAGCTACAATCGTGGCAAAATCGGTTGGGAAATTAAAAACACCCAAGGGGTTTTAACGTATCACTTTTTATTTAAATTTGTAGGAGAATCTCTTTAATTGGTACTAAGATAGATAGTTTAAGCATGCCTAATGGAATCCATTAATAATAGGAACTCTAGTTGGTGAAATTTTTTTAGCTATATATGTGGTTTCTCTAATGTTTTTTATAAATTTTTTAAGATAAATCGAAATAGTTCATTAATTTGTTAACACTTGATATGCAGAAGTGTTAAACATCAAACATATAAATGTATGTTTGTAAACCAACAGCTACTTATGTTCTATATACGAATCGTTTTATTTCTTTGTATTTCACTGAATATGTTCGGGAATGAAACCATTTCCGAAAGGTCTTTGCCTGCAAGAAAAAAAATATTGGCCTTAACAAAGGAGGCCGCTTGTTTCTTAAGTGAGGCTAATTACGAAAAATCTTTTTCGACCTCGAGACTGGCGTTGCAGCAAGCATTGGCGATAAATGACGACTACCTTATCGCAAAATCCTACAATAATATTGCTGCTACTTATGAGGATCTGTCTGAATTTGAAAAAGCTGTTTTTTATTATAAAAAAGGATTAGTTTATGCCAATAAAACGGCAAATGACACTATTAAGAATGCATTAAACAATAATTTGGGGAATGTCTATTGTTTTGAAAGGGAACAGTTTGATAAAGGATTGGATTATTATAACAAATCATTGGAATATGGTCATAAAATGGCTGATACTAGCCAAGTATATATTACAGAGTTGAATTTGGCATGGGCTTATTTTTACTCGAAAAATTTTGAAAAAGGGAAGCCGCATCTCGACTTTATAAATACGTACAAAAATAGATATGGAGACAAAACAACTACTGTTGCCCTAAATATGCTCAATGGAATGTATTTTGGGAGTAGATCCGAATATGAAAAGGCTAGTTTGTTTTTTTTAGCAGCCATTAAGCTTGGTAATGAATGGGGTGAGAAATCAAATTTATCATATACGCATGAAGAATATGCAATGTTATTGACGAAAATGGGCAAGTACAAAGAAGCTTATGAAAACTTGGCTCTCTACAACAGTATTCGAGCAGAACTCGAAGATTCAGAA
>JBLIHD010000060.1:0-8627 GCA_047636335.1 Flavobacterium sp. | reverse complement strand
ATCACCATCAGCGATACTGCGCATTAATTTTCTGAGGGTCTTTCCTGAACGTGTTTTGGGCAGTCGCTCTACGATGACTACATTTCTTAAAGAAGCAACAGCGCCAATTTTCTGTCGGACTAATTTTATGATTTCGTATTCCAATTGGAAATGTTCAATATAATCATTTAATTTGGTTACCACTAAAGCCAGAGGAATTTGTCCTTTCAATGCGTCATTTATTCCAATTACTGCGCACTCGGCAACTGATTGGTGGGATGATACAATTTCTTCCATTTCGGAAGTTGAAAGACGATGTCCCGCCACATTGATAACATCATCCACTCTGCCGGTAATGAAAATGTAATCCTCGTCATCCTTATAGCCACCGTCACCAGAGAAGTAATATCCGGGGAACTGTTCTAGATATCCAGCTTTAAACCTAGTGTTGTCATTCCATAAATTAAGTAAGGTTCCAGGAGGTAATGGCAATTTGATTACTACATATCCTTGTTGACCTGGACCAACTTCAGTTCCTTCCTCGTCAAATATTTTAATGTCATAGCCGCAAACTGCTTTCCCTACGGAACCGGGTTTTATTGGCAATTTTTCAACGCCAATCATATTGGCTATCATTGGCCAACCGGATTCCGTTTGCCACCAATGGTCGATTACTGGAACAGGAATGTGTTCTGCATACCATTCTAATGTGGCAATATCACAACGCTCTCCCGCGAGAAACTGTGTTTTCAAAGAACTCAAATCATATTTTTTTATAAAATCGCCATTAGGGTCCTCCTTCTTGATGGCGCGAATTGCTGTGGGAGCAGTGAACATCGCATTCACTTTGTGCTCGTCAATAACTCTCCAGAAAGTGCTTGCATCAGGTGTTTTTATCGGTTTACCTTCAAAAACAATTGTGGCATTGCGATTGATTAAAGGACCATAAATAATAAAACTGTGCCCAACAACCCAGCCTACATCTGAGGCTGCCCAGAAAACGGCATCTTCATGTACGTTATAAATATGTTTCATGGAAAATTTTAAGGTAACGGCACAACCACCGGTATCCCTCACCACTCCTTTCGGTTTTCCGGTCGTTCCTGAGGTGTAAAGGATATACAAAGGATGTGTTGTATTCACCGGAACACATGGGGCTTCTTCAGAACCGTAGACCAAAGCATCATAATCGACATCGTACTTTTTAAATGGAACTCGTGCTCCTAATCTCCTGTTCAAAACAATCACTTTTTTCGGTCTGTGGGATGCCATTTCAATCGCTTCATCTACTAGTGGTTTATACGTGATCAAACGGTCAACTTCAATTCCGGAAGAGGCGGTTATTATTAATCGGGGTTTGCAGTCGTCAATCCTGATCGCCAATTCATGCGGGGCAAATCCTCCAAAAACAACCGAATGGGTCACTCCAATTCTTGCACAAGCCAGCATCGCAAAAGCAGCTTGGGGAATCATTGGCATGTAGATTACGGCTGTGTCTCCTTTTTTAAGTCCCAAAGACTGCATGCCTCCTGCAAGTTTTGCCACTTCGGTTTTAACTTCTGAAAAAGTGTATTTTTTGACGGTTTGCGTAACGGGTGAATCATAAATTAAGGCCAGCTGATCTCCATAACCATCCTGTATGTGTTTGTCCAGAGCCAAATAGCAAATGTTCAATTCCCCGTCTTTGTACCACAGTGGGTATCCATTTTCATCTTCCGATAAAATTATTTCGGGTTTATTATACCACTCAATAGCGTCTGCTTGTTCAGCCCAAAATTCTTCGGGTTGGTTAATACTTTTGGTATAAAATTCTTTGTAATTCATGATTTTTAAAATTCTAAATTATTGAATTAAATTTTGTACTTGTTCTACCAATTTTTTTAAAGAGAAGGGCTTGACCACGTATAAATCAGCACCTAATGAAAGTCCTTTTTCAATGTCTTTTTCTTTGTTCTTCGCGGATAGAAAGATGACTTTGCAATGTTGCAAGCGTTCGTCTTTTTTTATTTGTTCTAATGTGGCAAAACCGTCAACCATTGGCATCATCACATCCAAGATAATAATGTCAGGAAGTTGGTTATTCAGAATATCCAGTGCTTCCTGTCCGTCACGGGCAATGAATACTTCAAAATCGTTCTTTTTGAAGGTATATTCAAGTGACATAACAATATTAGGTTCGTCATCTACAATTAAAATTTTCTTCATATCTATTCGTTTTCAGTTGTATTATAATTGGGCAGGGTAAAAACAAATGTCGCCCCTTCTTGTGGGGTGCTTTCCACCCAAATTTTACCTTTATGATGTTCTATGATTTGTTTACAAATAGCAAGTCCCAGCCCGCTGCCTATAGGTTTTTTTACATTTTGGTCACGCGATTGATAAAATTTATCAAAAATGGGTTCAAAATCCCCGGTTTTAATTCCTGCTCCATTATTGTGAATACTTACTTCAATAACTTCTTTTTTTTCGGTTACCGAAATGGTTATTTTGCCATCAGCTTTTGAACAGAATTTAATGGCGTTTGACAATAAATTATGGATCACCTGAATGATTCTCTCTTCGTCATAGAACGCTTTTATTTCGGTTTCGACTGTAGCAAATTTGACAGCAATATTCTTGTTTATGATCAACTGTCTTAATGAATCCAGAGTATTCGCTATAGTTTTGGAAATGTTATTTTTAGAAAGATAAAGTTTCTGTTTTCCTGTTTCGAACTTCTCTAAATCCAGAATTTTGTCAATCAGACGATTTAAACGATCCGATTCGGAAATGATGCTTTTTAGAAACTGTTTTCTGACTTCTTTAGGAATGTCATCGTCATCATCGTGCAAAATTTCGGTTGCTGCACGAATAGCGGTAATTGGCGTTCTTAGTTCATGGGTAACGGTGTCCAGGAATTCATCTTTTTGAATGTCCTTGTTTATCAATTCCTGATTTGCATTTTTTAACTGTTCTGATATTTTTTTCAATTCCTTCGAAGTATCCGTCAGTTTTTTGTTGATTATGATATTCTCTTTTGACTCCTCCAGAATTCGCAGAACTTCAGGTAGGCTTATCTTATCTTCCTTGGCTACACTCGATATGAGTATTTTGGCGGAAGCCGTGCCAATATGACCCGTCAATAAATTCTCGGCAAACTTTATAAATCGGGCATCGGCTGTGGTGATATTTTTATTGATGTTGTATTTTAAATTGAAAATGCTCAATGCTCGCTTGGTTCTTTCTTCGCCAAGGAACCGTTGCAGTACTTTTTTAATGTCAGATATGTATGCGGTGCCTTTCCATACAAATGCATTTTCATGATTGGTGATGTATTTGTCTATGTCCACAAACATTTCCGCGTAATTACGTTCCCTGTAGTTTCCGCTGAAACTAACTGAAACAGCAAGAAAGCTGATAGTATTGATGAACAAGCTCCAGAAGAAAGCGTGGGGTATGGGTTCTAAATAGTCGAGGCCAAAAAGCTGAAAAGGTTTCAATAGTTCGAGTCCCCAAGGGCCATTTTGTATAAACGTACTCGTGGATTTTGTCACACCAATGGCATAAGGTATTATTAAGGTATAGAGACTGATGAAAAAGCCAAGAACAATACCCGTCACGGCCCCATTTTTTGAGCCTCTTTTCCAGAATAAAGCACCAAAGAATGCGGGAGCTAATTGTGCGATTAGTACAAAGGAAACTAAACCAATCGAAACTAGAGAATAGTCCAAAATAAAAATACGATATATCGCATAAGCCAGAATGATAAGTAAAAAAATACCGATTTTTCTACTGTTTATGATTCGTTTGCGGTTCTTCTCCGGTGATTTGTCTTGAAGAGCTCCAACAAAACCATATGGAATTAGAAGATTGTTGCTTAGCATGTTTGCTAAAGCGATTGAAGAAACAATGATCATGGATATTGCTGCCGAAAACCCGCCAAGAAATACGATAACCGTGAGGAAGTTATTGTTGAAGTGTTGCGGAATCAACAAGGAATAGGTGTCTGAGTTTAGGCCTTGCCCTTCAAACATAATATTTCCGCCCCAAGCGATTGGGAATACAAAAATATTGAACAGCAATAAATATAATGGGAAAAGCCAAATAGCTGTTCGGATATGGGTTTCTTTATTGTTTTCGACAATTGCCGTATGAAATTGTCTCGGTAAAAGAAAAATAGCAAATGTGGATAAAACACAAAGAAAGAACCAATTGATTCCATTTGTTAAGTCACCAATTGAATTTTTTTTATCAAAATCTTGAAGGACTGCCGCTTTAGTATAGATGTCATCGAAACCGTCAAAAACAAAATAGGTTACATAAATGCCGATGATCAGGAAGAAAACCAATTTTAAAATGGACTCCATAGCTACGGCCGTAACGATTCCAAGTCTTTTTTCCGAGGCGTCTACATACTTTGTTCCGTAATAGGATGCAAATAATGCGAGTGCAATGCAAACATAAGTAGTGGTGTCGGTAAATATGTTGGAACTATATTGGGTTTTTGTAACAATATAAAAGGTGTCTGAGATCGACTTTAGTTGCAAAGAAATATAAGGTAATATACCGAAAAGGCAAATTAGTGTAACCAATGCTCCCAAAAAACGACTATTCCCGTATCGTAAAGAAATAAAATCTGCGATACTGGAGATTTTATTTACTCTCGAAATTCGGATAATTCTTTTAAGGATAATCATCCACGTTGGGATAATTATGATTGGGCCTACATAGATAGGCAAATAACTCAAACCTGAATCCGCAGCAACGCCTATGCTTCCATAATAGGTCCAGGCAGTACAATAAACGGCTAAAGACAAAGAATAGATGTAAGGATTGTTAGTCCACTTGGAATGACGCTTTTTTTCAGCCCAATGCGCTATGTAAAAAAGGATAGATACATAGAGGGCTAAAATCATTAAAAGTCCCGCACTACTCATAATATTTCGTTATTATCAGGTACGTAATAGCAATTGAAAATAACCATCCCGAAAAAATATAGATATAGACGATTGGAAAGCCAAAAAGAGGCTGCGAACTGTCAAATAACAGAAGAAGCGGAACGTTTAATCCCAATAGCATTAGAAGGGAAAGTATAACCAATTTTTGTTCGTGTCTCTTTTTCATGGTATGAAAATAAACAATCTCTACAAATAATTGTAGAGATTGTATATTAAAAATAGCAAATTGCTTTATTTGAAATTGATTATGTTCTAATGTGTAGCGTCACCTGCACCAGATGGAATTCTAATATGTTCTACAATATCTTGAACATCTTGGGGAGGCGCCGGGGTAAAGCTCTTTACTGTAAAAGCAACAACAAAGTTTACAATCATGGCGATCGTTCCAAAACCTTCGGGAGAAATTCCGAACCACCAGCTTTCTTTCAAGCCAGCTACTGCGTCTTTTCCACCATCAAAAAGTCCAAATTTGAATTTCAACATGTAGAAAAGCATCAATAGCAATCCTACTATCATACCTGCAACAGCACCTTCTTTGTTCATTTTCTTATCAAAAATTCCAAGAATAATAGCTGGGAACAGAGAAGCGGCAGCTAATCCAAAAGCAAGAGCGACGACCGCAGCAACGAAACCAGGTGGGTTTATTCCGAAATAACCTGCAATGATTACTGCAACTGCAGCAGCTACACGAGCAGCCCAAAGCTCGTTTTTCTCAGAGATGTTTGGGTTAATCATTTTCTTGATGATATCATGAGATACAGAAGCGGAAATTACTAATAATAAACCTGCAGCAGTAGATAGAGCGGCAGCTAAAGCTCCGGCAGCCACTAATGCAATAACCCAATTGGGTAAGTTTGCAATTTCAGGGTTAGCCAATACCATGATGTCTTTATCAATGGTCAATTCACTCCCTTTATTTCCTTTGGCTTCTTGGGCGGCTAAAAAGGCTGTGTCTTTTGAGTTGTCGTTGTAATATTGAATTTTACCATCACCATTTTTATCTTCAAATTTCAATAAACCAGTAGTTTCCCATTTAGTAAACCAAGCTGGCATAGAAGAATAGTCTTTTCCATTTACGGTCTCAATCAAATTAGTTTTTGCGAAAACAGCAATTGCTGGAGCAGTAGTGTATAAAATCGCAATTAAAACGAGTGCATATCCAGCTGATTTTCTAGCATCTTTTACCCTTTTAACGGTAAAGAAACGAACAATTACGTGAGGTAATCCCGCAGTACCTACCATTAATGCCAGTGTAATTGCAAAGACATCAATCATTGATTTCGTACCGTTTGTATATACAGAAAATCCTAGATCTGTAGAAAGGCCATTTAGTTTATCCAATAAATAAGTGTCGCTTCCTAAAACTTTTCCTCCCATACCTAATTGCGGAATCGGATTTCCAGTCATTTGGATAGAAATAAAGATAGCGGGAACCATGAAAGCAAATATCAATACACAATACTGTGCCACCTGTGTATAAGTAATCCCTTTCATCCCACCTAAAGTGGCATAAAACAAGACTATTATCATTCCTATGATAACGCCTGTGTTAATGTCAACTTCTAAGAATTTAGAAAAGACGAGACCCACTCCACGCATTTGTCCTGCCACGTATGTGAAGGAAACAACTAATGCACAAATTACGGCAACCGTTCTTGCGGTGTTAGAATAATAACGTTCTCCAATGAAATCAGGAACTGTAAATTTCCCGAATTTTCGCAGATATGGGGCAAGTAAAAGTGCAAGTAGAACATATCCACCGGTCCAGCCCATCAGATAAACAGCACCGTCATAGCCGTCAAAGGAAATGATACCGGCCATCGATATGAAAGATGCAGCACTCATCCAGTCGGCTGCGGTGGCCATTCCGTTTGCCAATGGAGAAATCTCTCCTCCTGCAACATAAAATTCTTTAGTTGATCCGGCACGAGACCAGATTGCAATTCCAATATAGAGGGCAAATGTTACCCCAACAATTATATAGGTCCAAGTTTGTAAATCCATGATGTTTTATTTTTTTATAGTTTTGTTATTCTTCGTCGTATCCGTATTTTTTGTCTAATTTGTTCATCAATCGAACATAAACAAATATTAATATGACAAATGCATAAATTGAACCTTGTTGTGCAAACCAGAAACCAAGTGGGAAACCACCTACTGTAATTGAATCTAATGCCTGTTTGAATAGGATTCCAGCTCCATAGGAAACTAAAAACCAAATGCTTAATAAAATCAAAAGGTATCGTAGGTTTTCCTTCCAATACGCTGTCGCTTTTTCTTGTTGATCGCTCATAATATATTTTAATAAAAGGTTAGTAGATTATAAATAAATCATTGCCTGCAAAGTAATCGTGTTTACCGATTTGTTTGTGGCATATTTTAAAGTTTGGTACTCTAAGGTTAGCTTAGAATTATGTCCGCTGAAAAACGCATTAGCACCGATACCCAATTGAGAAGCATTATCGTTTAAAGCATCGATTTGTCTTTCATCGTAAGATACATAAGGCTGAAAACGTGTTTTTGATTTTCCAGGAATTACATAACCTACATGTGCATGAACCATTGAACCTGTTTCATAGGTTGTTCCTAGTCTATAGTCTTTTCCATAATCCGTATTTTGATACAAAGCATAAGCGGTAAAAGCAGCGCCTTTTGTCCCTAAAGGCACGTCATAAAAAGCATCGAGTCCAAAAATCGTCACATTTTCGCCACTTAAATTTCCAGCAGCATCAGCAATTGCGGAACCATTTGGATGAGAAAAGAATCCAGCTCCGATGTTGAATACTTTTTTCGTTCCTAAATAAGAACCCACTTTATAAGGTAAAAAGTTGCTCTCAGATTCTAAAAAACCATATTCAAAATACCCCGCATAAGTTCTGCCCGCGTCTTTTGAACCAAGTAGTCTTCTGCCAGTATAGGTTGCCGCTCCTCCATTTGTTGGCAATGTGGTGGCCTGTAAATTATTTGTTGCAGCGCCATTCATAGAAACGCGATATTGTAATTTACCCATAGTCCCCTTTGCGTAAACCCCGATATGTCGTGCAAATTGATCTGATAAGCCCAAAGTAGCCCAAGCTTGTCTCTGGTTGTCTAGTGTCATTAAGTTTAAAGTGCTTTGGTTGTTTAAACGAGAAATTCCGTTCCAGTAATGCAATCCGCCTCCAACGGCATTGTTTTTACCAACGCTGTATTGAGCCCAGGCATCATGCAAAAACACTTGAGACCCTTCCCCTGTTCCTGTAGGGCTCATTGTGTTGGAATTTAAACTGTTAAGTCCTATGTGCGTTAAGATTAAAAAATCTTTATTGATTTGCGCATACAGCAATACACGAGCTCTTCTGACACTGAAGTCTAAGTCGGCTTGTTCGTTTCCGTTTCCGTCTAAAGGACGATCAGAATTGTATTGCCCCCATATCTGCGCCCAAGATATCACTCTAAGGTACTTTGAACCGTCTTCATTCAAGTTGAATTTCATTCCGGCACCATAATCTGGTGAACCCTGAGAAAAGCCCTTTAAAGTGAATAGCAGTATGACTGCAATAAAAGAAATTTTTTTCATAATAAATTAAATTTTTGGTTAGTAAAATGGTTAGTTTTAATGCAGCCAAAGTCTAATTTTTTGTTAAGAAAAAAAATTTTCATATATTTAAGTGTAAACTACTATAGTTAGTCCTTGAAACGTTCCCATTTGATAAGCATAAACTTGTCCCC
>JBLIHD010000059.1:0-8644 GCA_047636335.1 Flavobacterium sp. | reverse complement strand
TTTACCCAGGATTGACTCACTTGCTGACTAGGTCCGGCAATTACCCTAAAGCCATCAAAAGAAGGTTCGTTAAAGTTGTCCCCATCAATATTCATAAGAAAATCGACACGAAGTCTTTCGTTTAATCCAAGAGTTGTCTTACTAACTTTAGCTTCAAATTGCACCTGAGCCAAAAGTCCCTGAAAACTGATCAGTATTAAAAATATATATTTCTTCATTTTTTTGTCTCCCCAACCTTCTCCAAACTAGAGAAAGCCAAAACGGAGTATGTTACGTTGTTATTTCAAAAAATTTAATTCGTACATCAGCTATCTGTACATTGTCTAATTGTAAATTTATTAAAATTAGTTTACCAATCCTTTTCTGTTTTCGTTGGCTTTCCTTGTACTTTCGCAGCGTTTACTTTGTCTTGAACTTTCTTTTCTTCATTACTGACCGCGTCCAAAAGGCTTTCTAATCGTTGTTTAGAAATTCCGCCCGGAGCTGGCTTTGGTTTTTCTTCATTATTGGCTTTGTCGTCCTTGTTTTTTCCGTCTTTATCTTTTTCGTCTTTTTTATCCTTGTCCTTGTCGCCCTTGTCGTCCTTTTTATCTTTATCCTTATTGTCTTTGTCCTTCTTATCTTTATCCTTGTCTTTTTTGTCCTTGTCCTTCTTGTCCTTGTCGTCTTTAGGAGGGTTTTCCTTAAGCATCTTCTTAGCCAGGGCATAGTTGTATCTTGTTTCCTCGTCCGATGGTTTATTGCGCAATGCTTCTTTATATGCTTCTACGGCCTCGGTATACTTTTTTTCCTTCATAAAAACATTTCCTAAATTATGATAGGCTTTATGTTTTTGAGGTCTCGTTTTGGCATTTTTAATTGATTTTGCATATGCAAATTTTGCCTCCGAAGCTTGATTTTGCTTGTATAAAGCATTCCCTAAATTATAGGAAGCAATGGTTCTCCCAGGAAATTTTGAATTCGAAATCCTATAATTGGCCTCCGCATCAACAAACTTACTGTCCCCATACTCCTCATTTGCTTTAGGCAAATTTTTATCCTTCTGCTGTGCAGATACCCCTCCAAGCCCCCACAGGAGAAATAGAAAAGAGGCAAATATGTATTTTTTAATGTTTTTCATTTTAATTTAATTCTGTTAATCCCTGAAAGCCTAAACTTTGAAGGAATAGAGATTTACTTTTCTTCGTTAAATAAATTTAACTTTCTGACCCAGTTAGTCTTTCCTTCCAGCAAGAAGAAATCCAAAAACAACAAGCCAAAGGCGATTCCAAGAAACCATTGAAATTGCGACTGAAAATCGGCCATCTGCGTGGATTCAAATTCTGTTTTCTGAATTTTATCCAAGTTGGTCTTTATGTATTCCAGAACTTCCTTAGTGTTATTTCCGTTCACATAGCCACCTTTTGTAGCCTTAGCTATGTCTTCCAAACTGGCACGGTTTAACTTGGTCATAACAATCTGGTCATTATTGTCCCGCTGATAGCTTTCGACGATTCCGTTCTTTTTTAATGGAATAGTGCCTCCTTTTTCGGTTCCAATCCCTATTGTAATGATTCTCATTCCCTGTTTATTGGCTTCTTCCGCAGCCGCTTGGGCCCCTTCAGAATGGTCTTCACCGTCCGAAATCAAAATCAACAACTTGCTCGTTTTGCTTTTATCGTCAAAATAAGTCGCCGATAATTTGATAGCTTCATCGAGAGATGTTCCCTGCGAAGAAACCATTTCGGTATTCATGCTTTGCAAAAACATTTTAGCAACACTGTAATCCGTTGTTATGGGCAGAACCGGAAATGCACTTCCTGCATAGGCTACGATCCCTATTCTGTCGCTTCCTAATTGGTTTATGATTTGCGAAACAATCTGTTTGCTTTTTTCCAATCGGCTCGGAGCCACATCTTCTGCAAGCATACTTTTAGAGATGTCCATCGCAAAAACGATGTCAATTCCTTCCCGTTTAACAGTTTCCATTTTGGTCCCTATTTTTGGATTCACCAACCCTAGTATTAATCCCGCCAACGCCAAAAGGATAATTAGTAATTTGAAAGTGGGTTTAAAAGTGGATCTCTCCGGGCTTAACCTTTTTATGGCATCCAAATCTCCAAATTCACGCTGCTTTTTTCGTTTCCAATATAAATTGAATAGAAACAACAACACTACTAACGGCAGTATGAAAAGCAGGTATAAATATTTTTTTTCGTCTAATTCCATAAATTTTCTTAATTCCAAAATTCAAATAACAAATTCCATTTTCCTATTCCGACTTTGTTACTTAGAGCTTAAAACAGGCGCATTTTTTTTAATTTTCGCTTTTCTTCCAGAAACCGCGCACTAAATGAAGCTTTTGTAAACTGTATTTCTTAAACCAATTTCTGCTAGCAATAAAAACCCTGCAAGCCAAACAAAAGGTCTGTATTTCTCTTCATAATCATAGAACTTTAGTTCCTCTATTTCGGTAGTTTCCAATTTGTTGATTTCCCTGTAAATTTCAGCCAGTTTATTGTTACTTGTAGCTCGAAAATACCGCCCGTCTGTTTTTTTTGCGATACTTTTCATTAGTTTCTCGTCAATTTCCACTTTCATCATTTGGAATAAAAACTGACCATTTGAAGCTACGGCATAAGGAAATTCTGCCATACCGTTTGTTCCTATTCCTATAGTGTATACTTTTATTCCATATTGTTTGGCAATATCTGCCGCCGTTTCTGGCTCGATAAAACCAGCATTGTTAACTCCATCGGTCAAAAGGATAATTACTTTACTTTTGGCTTTACTGTCTTTCAATCTGTTTACGGCCGTGGCCAATCCCATTCCTATTCCAGTTCCGTCTTGTAAAACATTGTCGTATTTTATGCTCTTAATAGCCTCCAGAACGACCGCTTTGTCGCTGGTTACCGGTGTTTTCGTATAGGCTTCAGAGGCATAAACTACAAGTCCTATTCTGTCGTTAGGTCTTTCGTCCACAAAATCGGCCGCTACTCTCTTTAGCGCTTCCATCCGGTTCGGTTTAAGGTCTTTAGCCAGCATACTCCCTGAAACGTCTACCGCCATTACAATATCGATTCCCTTTGTCGTTTTTGTTTGATTGCTTATATCAACCGTTCTTGGTCTTGCCATGGCCACAATTAAGGAGCTTAACGCTAATAAACGGAATACGCTCAAAAAAGGTTTCAGCCTTGCCAATAAAGAAGCTGACCCCTTGAATCCTTGAATTGAACTAATTTTTAAAGTGACCGCCTGATCTTTTCCTTTGAAAAATAGCCAGATAATGGCCATTGGAATCAAAAGAAACAACCAGAAAAACTCAGGATTTAGAAAAGTTATTTTCGTCATTATTTACTTACTTGTATTAATTCGACTGAGCTCATCGCCCGGTCCGATATTTCGTTTGCATAGGAATCCCCATCTTCGTGGATAATCATAATTTGCTGCAATCCCCCTTCTTGACTGAATAATACTATTTCATAATATAATTTTTCGCTCCCTATAGACTTGTCGTTTACTCTCGAAAAAGTACCATATCCTTTTATCCCAGTTACACCCTCTTTCGTTTCAAAATCTTCTTGTTTGACTATCATGTTTTGTGCCCCCTGAGATTCTAATGTCTCCAAGGTAACTTCTAATGATTTTTTCAAATCAACTGACGTTGAGTCTTGTTTGTATGTAAGAGTGGAGACCATAAGATACAAATTATCAGAAACACCTCCATAGGCAAAGGAATTCATTTCTTTAATGAGAGCAAATCCGTTTTTGGGCAATGATTTTGTCAAGTCTATCCTTTTCAGCACTTCGGGAGTTTCTATGCTAACCCCAGGATTTCCGTAGGTGCTTTTTATCCATTCCCCTTCTAAAAGTTCTTTGCTTTGGTTTCCGACTATTGTGTCTTTCACATAGATAAAACCTTTAGTCACGACAAAATAACCCGTCGTTGCCAACACCAATAAAAAAACTGAAACTGCTGCAATAAGAATCCTTCTCTTTCTCTTTTTTCTTAATTGGATTTTAATCTGTTTTTGTTTTTGCGCTTCATTCAGTATCGCGTCTTCGTCAATCTCCTCCTCAACAGGGATGGCACTGTCCAGTGTCAGAATTGCTTTTTGTATTTTATTTTTATCTTCCGCTATTTCGTACTCCAAAGGTTTTGACTTGGCAAATTTCACTAAATCAGCCTGTTTCAAAACCCTTTCAAGGTTTTCTATAGTTTCCTGTGAAACCGTCATTTTTCTTTTGACCGAAGCGGCTCTAAGTCCCAAGATCAACTCTGAAGTAGTGCTTTCCATAGCAGGAATTTCTATCGCTTCCTCAATATAGTTTCTCGCTATATCGGTTAACTCGCTATAATATGCCTTAACCTCCCCTTTTTGCCAAAGCTCTTTCTTTTCTAGACTGTTCAGTAAACTGGTCGCTTTTTCAATAGGAGTCTTATATACTTGTTCCTCAATTTTTTTCTTTTGTTGCTTTTTCACGAACCAATACACCAATGCGCCAATGCCAGAGATTAAAGCCAGAATCAACAAGTATTTCCACCAATTTCCAAATGAACTTTTTACGGGAGTGATCTCCTTAATATCGTACATTTTTTGTTTCAGTGTGTCGACCTCAACATTCGCAACTTCCACCAAAAGGGAATCCGTCATATACGGTTTGCTGTTGATGAAAATCTTTATGCTCGGAATCACATATTTCCCGGAATCAAATTGGGTCAATCCGTATTTCTTGATTAATTCATAGCGATCGTCGTTCTTGACCGTGTCAACCGGGTAAGAGCGGATCACTTCAAGCGCCCCAATATTTTTAAGTTTCGGAAAAACAACTTTGGACAACGTATCCACCGAAGTTTTTATCGTCAATTTAAACTCGGCCCCAATTTTGTTTTTTGTGGTATCTATAGTTGTTTCCAGCCTTTTTTGCTGAGCAAAAATGGCAGTGGAAAAAAGCAGTAACAGTAGGTATATGTTTTTTTTCATATTTAATTTTTGAAAACCTTAGATTTCAACTTACCGATTTTAGACTTCTAATTTCTTAGAAAACCATTATTCGCTTAACATCAAAAATCTAAATTATTTCAGATTTGTTTTGGCCACTTTAATAATTGATCGAAAATCTCTATCTCGATTTAAAATACCCCAACAATTTGGTCACGTAACTTTCGTCCACTCTGGTATTAACAACCCCCGAACCAGACTTGCTGAAGGTTTCCTTGAAATAATTCACTTTATCCCTGTGATGTTTTTCATAATTGAATCGAACTGTTTTCGAACTGGTATTAATCAACTGCTTTTCACCTGTTTCGGCGTCAAGCATCGAAACCATACCAATATCAGGCATCTTTTCTTCCCGAATATCGAATACTCGAATACCAGTAATGTCATGTTTCTTGGCGGCTATTTTAAGGGTTTGATCATAACCTTCAGACATAAAATCAGAAATCATAAACACGATGGCTTTCTTCTTTTGGGTGCTTGATAGAAACTTCAACGCCTGGGAAATATCCGTTTTATAACTTTTAGGCTGAAATTCTATCAGTTCCCGGATGATTCGCAATACGTGCGACCTCCCTTTTTTAGGCGGAATATATAGTTCGATTTGATCTGAAAATAAAATCAGCCCAATTTTATCATTGTTTTGCGTGGCTGAAAAAGCCATTGTCGCAGCAATTTCAGTAACAATGTCCTTTTTAAATTGCTTTTTGGAACCAAAACTCTCCGATCCTGAAATATCAACCATCAACATCATCGTCAATTCACGCTCTTCTTCAAAAACTTTGACATGCGCTTCGTTATAACGTGCTGTTACGTTCCAGTCAATAGCACGAATATCGTCTCCATATTGATATTGTCGCACTTCACTAAACGTCATTCCGCGGCCCTTGAATGAAGTATGGTATTCCCCAGAAAAGATATGATCGCTCAATCTTCGGGTTTTAATTTCTATTTTACGTACTTTCTTTAAAAGCTCTTTTGTATCCATTTTTGAGAGTGTTCAGTATTCAGTTATTATAGTGTTCAGCTAGTAGTTCCATAAAGGAACGTTATTTAGGGGCTGACCACCTCATACTAAATTTAAGGTACTTCTACTTCGTTGATGATTTTATTAATGATATCAACAGAGGTAATGTTTTCTGCTTCCGCCTCGTAAGTAATCCCGATTCTGTGACGCAATACATCATGAACTACGGCACGAACATCCTCAGGGATAACATAACCGCGACGTTTTATGAAGGCATAACATTTGGCTGCATTAGCTAAATTGATACTTCCACGTGGCGAAGCCCCAAAACTTATTAATGGTTTCAAATCTGCCAGTTTATATTTCTCCGGGAAACGAGTGGCAAAAACAATATCAAGAATGTATTTTTCTATTTTTTCGTCCATATAGACTTCACGAACAGCTTCCTGTGCACGTAAAATCTGTTCTACAGAAACCACTTGATTAACTTTCTCATAGTTCCCTTTTAAATTTTGACGCATCACCAAGCGCTCTTCATCCATTTTTGGATAATCGATAACCGTTTTCAACATAAAACGATCGACTTGCGCTTCAGGAAGTTGGTACGTTCCTTCTTGTTCAATCGGGTTTTGGGTAGCCAAAACCAGGAAAGGTCTATCTAACTTAAAAGTGGTGTCTCCAATGGTCACTTGCTTTTCCTGCATCGCTTCCAATAATGCCGACTGCACTTTGGCTGGCGCACGGTTAATCTCATCGGCTAGGACGAAGTTGGCAAAAATAGGACCCTTTTTAATAGAGAATTCATTTTGTTTAATGTTGTAAATCATGGTCCCCACAACATCTGCGGGCAATAAATCGGGTGTAAATTGGATTCTGCTGAATGAACCGTGAACCGCTTGTGAAAGTGTATTTATAGCCAATGTCTTTGCTAATCCCGGAACACCTTCCAATAAAATATGTCCCTGACCCAAAAGTCCAATTAATAATCGCTCGATCATGTGCTTTTGACCTACAATCACTTTATTCATTTCCATAGTCAGGAGGTCGATAAAAGCACTCTCTCTTTCTATTTTTTCATTGATTACTCTTATATCTAAAGTCGATGTATTTTCTTCCATATTAATATTTTTAAAACCTTGAATTTAATGTCTTACTTTTGAGAGTGCAAATTGAATTATTTTTTAGAGGTAAGATGTTAAAAAATGGTTAAAACTTCGACAAAACCCCTAATTTTATGGTCGAATTATGATACAATTTTTATATTTTTAAGAACTTTGAAAAATATACTTCGGAATCGCAGAATCAGCGATTTAATTAAAAAATAAAAACCATGAACAAAACAACATTATCGCCCATAGTGGCAGGTACTATGAACTGGGGCGTTTGGGATAAAAACCTCACTTCAAAGGAAATGGAAAGCATGATTCACGTTTGTCTCGAAAACAAAATCACCACCTTTGATCATGCCGATATTTATGGTTCATACACCACCGAAGCCGATTTTGGAAAAGCATTTGGCTCTAGCAAAATAGCGAGAGAAAAAATGCAACTGATATCCAAATGCGGGATAAGAATGCTGTCTGAAAACAGAGATAATACGGTCAAACATTACGACTATTCCCAAGGGCATATTATCCAGTCCGTTGAACAATCGTTAAAGAATCTGCAAACTGATTATTTAGACGTATTTTTGCTACACAGACCGAGTCCTTTGATGCAGGCTGACGAAATTGCCGAAGCGGTTGAAAAACTAAAATCTGAGGGCAAAATCATCGATTTTGGACTTTCAAATTTCACCCCTTCTCAAACGGAATTGATTCGTCAGAAAACGGAAATAAGCTACAATCAAGTCCAGTTTTCGGCAACTAATTTTGAACCGATGCTCGACGGAAGCTTTGACTATATGCAAATGCACGATATTCGTCCAATGTCTTGGAATCCATTAGGTTGTGTTTTCAGGAAAGATATTCCGCAGACGCACCGATTGAAAAAATTATTGGCAACATTAGTTTCTAAATACCATTTGGGTTCCGACACGATCTTGCTATCTTGGGTTTTGAAACATCCGTCAAAAGTGATCCCGATTGCGGGAACCGTAAATGTGGCCAGAATACAATCATTGATGAAAGCAGTCGACCTAGAGCTGGAAAAAGAAGACTGGTTTACCATTTGGTCAGAAAGCATGGGAAAAGATGTGCCTTAAATTAAGTATTTGCTTTTTGGATTCAATTATCTTATAACGGCTCTCTAATTATCGTCCGTTGCTTTACAAATCACCATCATTTATACTATTAGAAACGAACGAAACAAAAACACAAACCATGAATAAAACAGTCCTAATAACTGGTGCCACCAGCGGAATTGGTAAAGCAACAGCGGAACTATTGGCGAAAAACAAATACAAAATCATCCTTTGCGGAAGACGGGAAGACCGATTGGCTGAGATTGAAGCTGAGCTTTCCAAGTTGACCGAAGTACACACTTTGCGATTTGATGTTCGTGATAAAAAAGTCGTTTCGGAACAAATCGATTCTTTGCCCAAAGCTTTTTCCAAAATCGATATTCTGATTAACAATGCCGGTAATGCACATGGTCTAGACCCCATTCAAAATGGTAATTTAGACGATTGGGACGCCATGATCGACATCAATGTAAAAGGACTTTTATATGTTTCTAAAGCTATTATCCCTCAGATGAT
>JBLIHD010000058.1:0-8698 GCA_047636335.1 Flavobacterium sp. | reverse complement strand
TATGATTTCGTCATTCGGAATGCAGAATCATTTTAAAAGTATGGGCCGCGGTGTGATTGATACCAGAGACATTCTTTATTTTGTCATCCTGACGGTTTTGTTTCTTTCTCTTACCGTTTACAAACTTAAATCTTTGAAATTATAATGGTACCAATAAAGAAAAGCAACCTAAAAAGCTTAGTCCTGATTATTGGCGTTTTATTGATCGCCAATGTAATTGGAAATATGTTTTTCCACCGTTTTGATTTAACTTCGGATAAAAGATATACGCTTTCTGAGACTTCCCTAAATATCATCGAGCAGGTCAAAGAACCGTTGTCCGTAAAAATATACATGCAGGGGGAATTGCCGGCTGAATTCAAGCGATTACAGCAGGAAACACAACAATTGCTAGAAGAATTCCAAGCTTACAATGAAAACATCGTTTTTACATTTGTTAATCCATTGGAAAATGAAGATTCCAGCATGGACAACATCAAAGAGTTGTATCGAAAAGGCCTAACACCCGTAAATATAACCGTTGATGACAAAGGAAAGCAATCCCAGGCCATGGTTTTCCCCTGGGCCATTGCGACCTATAACGACAAAGAAGTCAACATCCCTTTACTGAAAAATAAAATGGGCTCTTCGACAACCGAGAAAGTCATTGGTTCCGTCCAGAATCTTGAATATTCCATCGCCGATGCCCTGAACAAAATCACGACCGACAAGCAAAAAAAGATAGCGGTAATCAAAGGGAATGGGGAACTAAAGGATGTCTTTATGGCTAAATTTCTTCTACAAATAAGGGAAAGTTATCACATCGGACCTTTTACTCTGGATTCCGTAGCCAAGAGCCCAATCGCCAGTTTGGAAGCCCTGGAAAAATATGACTTGGCCATCATAGCCAAGCCAACGGAAACATTCTCGGATTCCGAAAAACAAGTTTTGGACCAGTTCATTATTAATGGCGGAAAAACATTGTGGCTCGTAGATCAAGTATCCGCTGAAATGGATAGCCTTTATAATCCTTCCGGATCCACCCTGGCCTATCCCCGCGATTTGAACCTGAACGATATGTTCTTTAAGTACGGTTTCAGGATTAATCCTGACGTCGTTAAAGATGAGCAAGGCAGCCCGATAAAATTGGCTACAGGAGAACAAGGCAGCGCAACACAATTCCAGGAATTCAACTGGAAATTTGCCCCTTTGGTTTATCCGGAAAGCAAACACCCGATAGTGAAAAATCTTGGCGGCATTAAATTCGATTTCGCAAACCCAATTGACACTTTAAAAAACGGAATCAAAAAGACCATTCTTTTAAAATCATCCCGATATTCAAAAAAAATAGGCACTCCAGTAGAAGTCAATTTGGACATTGTCGCCGAAGAAACGAGTCCAAATCACTATATCAATACCGGAAACATTCCGCTTGCCATTTTACTTGAAGGCTCGTTCCATTCTGTTTTTGAAAATCGAGTACTGTCTTTTGATCAAAAGACTTTTGAAGCCAGCGGAAATAAAAGTAAAATGATCGTGATTTCTGATGGGGATTTGATAAAAAACCAATTGGACAAAAACTACCAGCCGGTGGAATTAGGTTATGACCAAAGGTCCGGAAATTTGTATGACAACAAGGATTTCCTGTTGAACTGCGTCAATTACTTACTGGATGATACCGGACTTATTAACATTCGAAGCAAGGATCTTGATTTGCCTTTATTGGATAAAGAAAAAGTTTACGAAAACTACAACCTGACACAAGTCATAACTATCGGGCTTCCAATTCTAATTTTAGTGCTTTTTGGCCTTCTTTTCACCTACCTGCGAAAAAGAAAATACGGCAAGTAGATGTTAATAAAAAAGTTTCAATACTCGAATAGTTTACGATATATTTGTAAAACGTATTGTGTTTTAAAATTAAACTAAAATAGATACCTCAAAAAAATAAAACAAAACAGATGAAATTTATAGTATCGAGTTCGTACTTATTAAAACAGTTACAAGTTTTAGGTAATGTTATCAACAGCAGCAATACTTTGCCCATTTTGGACAACTTCCTATTTGAGTTAAACAATAGTGAATTAACCGTTTCCGCATCCGATTTAGAGACGACAATGTCAGCAAGCCTGGCAATTGACTCCACTAGTAAAGGAAGCGTCGCAGTACCTGCAAAATTACTTTTGGAAATACTTAAAACTTTCCCTGAGCAGCCTTTGACTTTTACGGTTGAGGAGAACAGTACAATTGAAATTAGTTCAAATTCAGGAAAATACGCTTTGGCTTATGCTCCCGGTGATGAATTCCCGAAAGCGGTAAACTTAGAAGAACCATCTGTGACTTTAGTTCCTGCTGATGTTTTGGCAACAGCCATAAGCAAAACAATTTTTGCAGCCGGTAACGACGATTTACGTCCGGTAATGTCAGGAGTGTTTTTTCAGTTCTCTCCTGAAGGCTTGACCTTTGTGGCAACTGATGCGCATAAATTGGTGAAATATGCCCGTACGGACGTTACGGCATCCCAGGTTGCCGATTTTATCATGCCAAAGAAACCATTGACTATCTTAAAGAATATACTTTCTTCTTCAGATGCAGAGGTGAAAATCGAATACAACGATTCAAACGCTACGTTCTCATTTGACAATTATATTTTAATGTGTCGTTTGATTGACGGGAAATATCCAAATTATGAAGCGGTTATTCCAAAAGAGAACCCGAATAAATTGATGATAGACCGTTCGCAATTCTTGAGTTCTGTGCGTCGTGTCGCTATCTTTTCTAACAAAACTACGCACCAAATTCGTTTAAAAATTGCTGGCGCCGAATTGAACGTTTCGGCAGAGGATATCGATTACTCCAATAAAGCGGAAGAAAGATTGACTTGTGATTACCAAGGGGATGATATGCAAATAGGATATAACTCGCGTTTCCTTACTGAAATGTTAACCAATCTTCAGTCTGATATGATTATGCTTGAAATGTCTTTGCCTAACAGAGCCGGAATCCTTACTCCTGTTGATGGATTGGAAGATGGTGAAACGGTAACGATGTTAGTGATGCCAGTGATGCTAAACAGTTAACATCAAATTATGATTATGTTATGCTCGATTTTTGATATTCGAATATAAATGCTTATTATTGTCTTTCAATACGCTATTAACCAAACCATTTTTATATTAAAAAAAACCGCAATTTCTTGAAGAAATTGCGGTTTTTTTGCTTTTTGCTCCAATTGACTATTACCTTCTGACAAACCTTTCTTACTAAATCACCCCCATTTTTTTCATCAGGAAAGTGGCGCTTTTATTTTTACAGATACCGTCGCGAAGTTTATAGTCAAAATTCAATTCGTCATTATGGATTTCGACCTCAAAGCATTTATTGGTCAGGACATCCGGATATTCATCTGTTGTCAAGCATACTTCAATATCGTGCGTCGCTATGGCTCCTATCGCTTTTTTCGCAATCACTTTTTTGACCACTTCTATCGTGCCGTTTCTTTTGTCATCTGAATTTGTGCCCCTCAAAATTTCATCCAACAGAACAAAAGCGGGATTCTTCTCCAATTCATCCATAATTTGTTTCAGGCGCTTTATCTCGGCAAAGAAATACGATTCACTGTCCGATAGGGAGTCCGACAGTCTCATGGAAACTAAAATCGGCAAGGGGTGCACGTTAGCCGCGCTGGCACAAACAGCCGACCCCATTCCCGATAAAACCATATTTATACCCAGACTTCTCAGAAAAGTACTTTTACCGGACATATTGGATCCAGTAAGTATCATAAACGACTGGGGATGAAAACGGACCTCATTATTAACCCTCGTATTTGCATTTAGTAACGGGTGCCCTAAATCTGAAAAATCAATCTTGAAATCGGAGTTTAATGTAGGGTAGACAAACTCTGGGTTGTTATAAGAAAAATTGGCTAAACTATTTAACATTTCGAATTCACCGATAACTGCTAACCATTCTTCCAACACTTTAGCGTGTCCCTCTTTCCAGTCCAGCAAACGCCTTAAAACGTGAAGATTAAAAAGGAAGCTTCCGTTGAATAATGATGCCGCGACCAGATTACCCACAGTATCCATATTAGAAAACAATCCCGATATTTTTTTAAGGTGTTGACTTGCCTTCTCTTCTTTAAAATTCAGCTTTTCCTGCAAACCAATCAGTTTTGAAGAATGGAACGTTTGCTCTTCAATTTTTTTAAGAAGTAAACCATATTGGCTGACAATTTTGTCAATATTTTCGGCATTTGCGATCTCTATTTGAATGCGCTGATGGAATTTGCCGAAAATGACCAAATTGAAAACAAACAGATAGCCTAGATAGTTCAGAAAAGCAGAATTTGTGGTTATCAGATACGCCAGTAATGTCCCGAAAAACAAAACCGGAGTGACATACGACACAATAACTACCCATTTTGGCAATCGGGCACTTGGGAATTTGCTCCATTTTAATAATGCTTCATAACTGGATTGACAGTCGTTAGTGATGTTGCCGAGAGCCAAAAATTCGTGCCGCCAATCCAACTTTTCAGAAAGTTCTTTTACGGCAGCCTGGTTTTCTAAAATCTCCGCAGAAGTTGACAAAACAAGAAATTGATTTGCCATCGTTTTTTTGCCAATAAAAGTGGCTGTTCTGTTCATATTTTGGAATAAGGAATGCTCCCCAAAGATGTCCAGATCGTAAGCGTACGGATGGTGAAAATCATTAAATTCGATCCCGTTTTCGAATGGAATTGATTTTTTGTCCAAATAGGAAATCTCATCTTCATTGATTTTTACCAATGCCTCTCTCAACTTCCTTTTAAACAGTAATTTGGAATGGATTCGCATTAAAAATACAAATCCCATAAAAAGGAAAGCGGCCAGTATTAGAAATATTGTTTCGTTTCCCTTCATGTAAAAATAAAGGGCGCCCAGAAAAAGCAAAATGCTTATCAGTCTGAAGAAACTGACACTATTGTATCTTTTATTAATGTTGTTTAACTCCTCAGAATAGCTTTTGGCCTTAGCGCTGTATATTTCCATATGCTGATTTAATGAAATACAAATATAGCGCTACCCAAATAAATAAACTATCAGAATAGCCAGTATAATACATCCGAAAAAAGTTAAAGTAAAACCAACTTATTCCATAGGGATGGCCAAAATCGGAACATCAAAATTATTGGCAAATTTCTTGGTCAAACTGGGATGGAATATCCCCTCAAAAAAGCTTCTTTTATAAGTCAGCATTGTTAAAACATCAATATCTTGATATAAAATAAAGTCCAAAATGGTTTCTTTGACATCGTCACTGGTAATCACAAAAAACTCAATCGGTTCCTTTTCGAAATCTTTCTCCCATTTTTTAACCATCTCATTGGTGACATCCGATTTACTGGTTTTAACGTAAAGACATTTGATGTTCGCTCCATCCAGTTTTGCTATTTCCAATACTTTTTTCAAGGCTTTTTTATCTTTCGGCCTGAACCTGGTGGTAAAACCGATCGTTTTTATTTTTTTAAATTTCGCTTCGAGCGGAATGCACAGAAGCGGAACTTTAACGTCTGAAATAGCTGCCCCCGTATTAGTGCCAGAAAAAAAAGCTGACCATCCTGAAGCTCCTTCCGTACCCATGACAACATAATCTATTTTATCCTCTTTGATTGCCTTGCTAATATTAAAAATCAAACCGCCATCCATAAGTCGATGCGTCATTTTGATTTTGTCCAAATTATGTTTCTTGGCGATGGCTCTGAGTTTGGGAATCTCATCCTTAAACATATCAAATTGCGACAACTCGACAGATTCATAAATAACCAAATAATTTTCTGGAAAAAACTGATTGTCGAATACGGGTAATTCAAATGTATGCAACAAAATAAGCTCTCCTTGAACTGTTTTTGCAAGTTCTAACGCATGTACAAATGCATTTGTGGCCACTTCGGAAAAATCGGTTGGGAATAATATTCTTTTCATGTTATAAAAATTTTACGTGATACCTTTATCAAATATATACCTAAAGTTACGCCATAAATAAGTTAATGATCAGCTTATTAGACTTTATTTGTCTTGTTTTAGCTGTTATTTTTAAAAAAACAAACTCTTTTATTATCGTATGAACCTCAATCACTATGAATTGCTAAAATGGGGATGTCTATATCATATTGGGTTTTTTCGCCATAGCCGGGGATGAACAAGCCTTCAAAAAAACCCCTTTTATAGGTAAGCATGGTTAAAACATCAATATTATTAGTGGACACAAAGTCCATAACCGTTTCTTTTATGTCATCGCTTATCACGATATCAAACGATACGGGTTCCTTGTTGAATTCTTTTTCCCAAAGGTTAATATTTCCCGGAGCCACGTCTGAAGTATTTGATTTCACATACAGGCATTTTACTTTGGCATTCATTTTTTTGGCTACCTCCAATACGGTACCCAGCGGTTTTTTGTCTTTATTTCTATAACGAGTGGTGAAACCGATGTTTTTAATCGGCCTGTATTTTGCGGCTAAAGGTACGCACAGCATCGGAACTTCGATCCCTATTATTACGGAACCTGAGTTTGAACCCGCAAAAAAGGCAGCCCAGCTAGCTAATCCTGAAGTCCCCATTATCACAAAGTCAATTTTATCCTCTACAATCGACTTTTTAACGTTGTCAACCAGATTTCCTTCCATCAGTCTATGAGTCATCTTTATTTGGTCTGCATTTAGGTCCTGAGCCATTTCATGCAGTTTTGGAACCTCTTCTTTAAACATATCAAATTGTGACAGTTCGACCGAATCGTATATCATAGAATAGTTTTCATGAAAAAAATGTTCATCGAAGGCCAGTAATTCATAGGAATGCAATACGATAATCTCAGCCTGCATAACCTTGGCAAATTGAAGAGAATGAATAAAAGCATTGGTCGCAATTTCAGAAAAATCAGTTGGGAATAGAATACGTTTCATTTTACAAAAGCTTAAAGTGACTAATTATTTCTAAAAAGGAACTACAAGTTACACATTAAAACCTAACGTTCAGTTATTTAAATTTATTTTTTGATACTTAAAAAGCTCCTTTATTAAAAATAGATACTTCTTAAGATTCACTACCTTTGCAACTTAGAATAAAAAATATGTTATACAACGATTCCATAGTAGCATTGGCTACACCTTCAGGAGCGGGAGCCATAGCGGTAATCAGAATTTCCGGAAATGAAGCAATTACCATTGGCAACAGTGTTTTTAAGTCCATTAAAAACAAAGACTTACTCAAGCAAAAAACGCATACTTTACATCTGGGCCATATTGTGGATGATGCTAAAACACTGGATGAAGTGCTGGTTTCCATTTTTAAAGGCCCCAATTCCTATACGGGCGAAAACACAATCGAAATATCCTGTCACGGCTCTACCTATATCCAACAACAAATAATCCAATTGTTGCTTCGCAAGGGATGTCGTATGGCCGATCCAGGTGAATTCACACTAAGGGCTTTCCTTAACGGGAAACTCGACTTGTCACAAGCTGAAGCAGTAGCTGATTTGATTTCTTCCGACAATGAAGCCTCGCACCAAATTGCGATGCAACAAATGCGTGGTGGTTTCTCCAATGAAATCGCCAAATTGCGTGAAGAGCTATTGAATTTCGCCTCACTTATCGAATTGGAACTGGACTTTGCGGAAGAAGATGTCGAATTTGCAGACCGTACCCAATTTCATGAATTATTGAACCGAATCGAGTTTGTCCTCAAGCGACTTATCGATTCCTTTGCGGTAGGAAACGTGATTAAAAACGGAATTCCGGTTGCCATTGTAGGAGAACCCAATGTGGGGAAATCGACACTGTTGAATGCCTTATTGAATGAAGAACGCGCCATCGTTTCTGAGATTGCTGGAACAACACGTGACACCATTGAAGACGAACTAGTGATCGGCGGCATCGGATTTCGATTTATTGACACGGCAGGAATTCGTGAAACCCAAGATGTGGTCGAAAGCATGGGTATCCGTAAGACGTTTGAGAAAATCGAACAGTCGCAAGTGGTTCTTTATCTATTTGAAAGTCTAAAATTCAAAGTTCAAAGTTCTAAATATATCGTAGAAATCGAGAAAGTCAAAAATCAATTTCCGCTAAAACCACTAGTGGTGGTAATCAATAAAACTGAATTATTGACCGATAACGAAGTGGTAGAAATCAAGAACCAACTCGAACCACTGAATGTGATTCTCGAAATGATATCTGCCAAACAAAACATTGGTATCGAAGAATTGAAAAACAAACTACTGTCTTTTGTCAATACCGGTGCTTTACGAAATAATGAGACAATCGTTACTAATACAAGACATTATGACTCTTTACTAAAAGCGTTAGAAGAAGTGACTAAAGTAAAATACGGACTGGAAACCAACCTCCCCAGCGACTTAATGGCTATTGATATTAAAGATGCCTTGTATCATTTTGGAATGATTACAGGTCAAGTAACTAATGATGAATTATTAGGTAATATATTTGCTAATTTCTGCATCGGAAAATAAATAGACTGTTTTAAAAAAAACCAGAAGTACTCTAAATAAAAAAGCCTCGTTTTTCAACGAGGCTTTTTTATTTAGAGTACAGAACAATATTAATTAGGCATCACTACTGTATCAATTACATGTATAACTCCATTACTACCCATAACATCAGTTGCAGTAATTTCACTATAATTGTCATTTTGGTCCTTCAACCATATTTTAC
>JBLIHD010000057.1:0-8788 GCA_047636335.1 Flavobacterium sp. | reverse complement strand
GCGGTTGATGACAATACTAATTCGCAATACCGTTTTAATTTCCCAGGAACGTCAGTTACGGAGGCTGAAAAAGACAAAATCATTAAAGCTATTGAAAGACTTGATTCTGAATTTGTTGTCATAAGCGGAAGTTTGAGGGAAGGTTTACCATTAGATTTTTATCAAGAGATCGCGAAAATAGCAAAAGAATCAAATTCAAAACTGATTGTTGATACTTCGGGTGAAGGATTGAAAAAAGTATTGGAAACGGGAGTGTTTCTAATAAAACCCAATGTGGGTGAACTAGCCAAATTAATTGGTGTTGAGCGTCTCGAAATGGAAGAAGTTAATGATGCCGCCAAGCAAATAATTGCAAAAGGCGGAGCCGAGATTGTAGTTGTTTCTCTAGGTCCCCAAGGAGCAGTTTTAGTAACCAAGGATTCGTATGACTTTGTTCCTGCACCCAATGTAGCGAAAAAAAGTACGGTGGGTGCCGGTGACAGTATGGTAGGTGGAATGGTTTGGGCGCTTTCGCAAAATAAAAACCTGAAAGAAGTCATTCGCTGGGGCGTGGCCTGTGGTTCAGCGGCAACAATGAACGAAGGAACCCAGTTATTTAAGCTGGAAGACGCGAAACGTTTGTATGAATGGTTAAAGGATAAATAATGTCAGTAGATGCTCTGCAAAGTCTACATTGATTAATTAAATAAAAAACCCTGACAGTTTTTATATCGTCAGGGTTCATTTATAATTTACAGTAATTTTTAGTCATTCAATTTCAGTACCGCCATAAACGCTTCTTGAGGGATTTCGACATTACCTACCTGTCTCATGCGTTTCTTCCCTTTTTTCTGTTTTTCCAATAATTTACGTTTACGGGAAATATCACCACCGTAACATTTGGCCGTAACATCTTTACGCAAGGCTTTGATTGTTTCACGCGAAATTACTTTCACGCCGATTGCTGCTTGAATCGGAATGTCAAATTGTTGACGAGGAATTAATTCTTTCAATTTCTCACACATTTTTTTACCTATGTGGTATGCGTTATCTACGTGAATAAGCAGTGATAATGCATCTACGACAGTAGCATTTAGTAATATATCCACTTTTACTAAGTTGGAAGTTCGCATCCCGATAGGAGCATAATCAAACGAAGCATATCCTTTAGAAACTGTTTTTAAACGGTCGTAAAAATCAAATACAATTTCTGCCAGAGGCATGTCAAAAGATAATTCAACGCGATCAGTAGTCAAATAGGTTTGATTTGTTATTTGTCCGCGTTTTTCGATACATAATGACATTACATTGCCCACAAAATCTGATTTGGTAATGATAGTCGCTTTTATGAAAGGTTCTTCTACGTGATCCAGTTTAGAAGGCTCCGGTAAGTCAGTCGGGTTGTTTACCACCAATGCGGTTTCAGGATTTTTTTTGGTGTAAGCAAAATAGGAAACGTTGGGAACTGTAGTGATTACAGTCATATTGAACTCGCGTTCTAAACGTTCCTGGATGATTTCCATGTGTAGCATTCCTAAGAATCCACAACGGAAACCAAAACCTAAAGCGGCCGAACTTTCTGGTAAAAAGACAAGTGAAGCATCGTTCAGTTGTAGTTTCTCCATCGAGTTTCTCAAATCTTCATAATCTTCGGTGTCAACAGGATATATTCCAGCAAAAACCATTGGTTTCACGTCTTCAAAACCTTTAACCATATTGGTTGTTGGAGTTTTTGCATCAGTCACTGTGTCTCCAACTTTTACTTCTTTTGCTTCTTTGATACCAGATATCAAATAGCCAACATCACCAGTGGAAATTACTTTTTTGGGAACCTGATTTAATTTTAAAGTTCCAATTTCGTCAGCATAATACTCGTTTCCAGTAGCCATGAATTTTATCTTCTGACCCTTTTTGATTTCCCCATTTATAACACGGAAAATAACTTCAATTCCACGGAATGGATTGTAGTGGGAGTCAAAAATCAAAGCTTGTAAAGGCTCGTCTATGTTTCCTTTTGGGGGCGGAATTCTTTCGATAATTGCCGCCAATATATTTTCGACACCCAAACCGGTTTTTCCGGATGCGTGTATGATGTCTTCCAGTTTGCAGCCCAATAAGTCAACAATATCGTCGCTTACTTCTTCCGGGTTGGCACTTGGTAAGTCTACTTTATTCAGTACTGGGATGATTTCTAAATCATTCTCCAAAGCCAAATACAAATTCGAAATTGTTTGTGCTTGTATGCTTTGTGCCGCATCTACAATCAAAAGCGCTCCTTCGCAGGCCGCAATTGATCGCGAAACTTCATACGAGAAATCTACGTGTCCGGGAGTGTCAATCAAATTCAGGATGTATTCTTCTCCTTTGTAAGTGTACTCCATCTGGATGGCGTGACTCTTAATGGTAATTCCGCGTTCGCGCTCTAAGTCCATGCTGTCAAGCAGCTGTGCTTTTTCTTCACGTGCCGTAACGGTTTGTGTAGCGCCAAGTAAGCGGTCAGCAAGCGTGCTTTTTCCGTGGTCAATATGTGCAATAATGCAAAAATTACGTATATGTTTCATCTTGTGTTTATGTCAATTTTATTTAGGGCGTGACTTTGACTTCACTGTCGTTCCAGCAAGGTCGGGCTGTCCGTTTCAAGTCCTCGCAAAATTACGCCGCGAAGCCTCGGGACTACACTTTAATGTGGGCTTTCCACTGCTATCCCTCACGCAAGTGTATTAAGCTGCAAATATAGTTTAAATTCAACAGTTTCAAAGTCTCAAATCGCAAACTAACGGGTTAAGTAATAAGTCTTTCATCATTACTATTTCATCCTTTGATCAAAAAAGCGTAATTTTGCACAAAATTTAAGCACATGATTAAGATTGGCAACATAGAATTACCAGATTTCCCTTTACTTCTCGCTCCTATGGAGGACGTGAGCGACCCGCCTTATCGTAGGTTGTGTAAAATGCATGGTGCCGATATGATGTACTCAGAATTTATTTCTTCCGAAGGACTAATTCGGGACGCGATAAAAAGCCGAATGAAATTAGACATCTTCGATTATGAACGTCCCGTTGGTATCCAAATTTTCGGAGGAGATGAGGAAGCAATGGCTATGTCGTCCAAAATTGTTACAACTGTAAACCCAGATATAATAGATATTAATTTTGGTTGTCCTGTAAAGAAAGTAGTTTGTAAAGGAGCCGGAGCTGGGGTCTTGAAAGATGTCGATTTAATGATACGCTTGACAAAAGCAGTTATTGACAGTACAAATCTGCCAGTAACAGTGAAAACCCGTTTGGGTTGGGACGATAATTCTATCAATATTGATGAGGTTGCGGAGCGTTTGCAAGATATTGGTGTTGCGGCTTTGAGTATACACGCCAGGACTCGTGCCCAGATGTACAAAGGCCATTCAGACTGGTCACACATCGCCAGAGTGAAAAACAATCCAAGAATCACCATGCCTATTTTTGGGAATGGAGACATTAACAGTCCAGAAAAAGCATTGCAATATAAAAACGAATACGGTATTGACGGAATCATGATTGGTCGCGCTGCTATTGGGTATCCTTGGATTTTTAACGAAATTAAACATTACTTCAAAACAGGAGAGCACTTGGCTAAACCTTCGGTAGTTGATAGAGTAGAAGCAGTGCGAAATCATCTTACTTGGGCAATGGAATGGAAAGGCGAAAGGTTGGGGATTGTAGAAACAAGACCGCATTACACTAATTATTTCAAAGGAATCCATTCTTTTAAACCGTTCAAGCAACAATTGGTAACATTAGACCAGCCCGAAGAATTATTTGCAGCGCTGAATCAGATTCAAGATGCTTATGCAGGTTACGAGTTTGCTTAACGGGCAGGAATAAATAATTCAGAAGAAAATAGTTAAACGTGGGTTCCACTAATTTGCACACATTAATTCGTGTAGATTAGTGGATTTCGTGTTTTACAGGACTCATGGTTTCTTGTAAAGATGCGCTGCAGTGCATCTCTTTCAATCGGCTAGTCTAATAATTTCTTACTCACTCGGCTACTCGCTATTAATGAAGCAATAAAACCAAGGGTGACTATCGTTGCCATAACAATCAATACATTTTCTAAGGTGAAAACAACTGGATATGCTAGCGTAGGTGTAATCATAATCAACTGGAAATGCTGTTGGAACAGCACGATTATAATTCCAAAAGCTAATCCGATAATCCCGCCAAAAACACTCAGTAAAGTTCCCTGAAGCAAAAAGATCTTTCTTAAATATTTGATTTCGGTTCCTAGATTAAGAAGTGTTTTCAAATTCCCTTTTTTGTCCAGAATCATCATAATCAATGCCCCGATGAGGTTGAAAAGTGCCACGACTATCACCAAAGTAAATATTAAGTACACGGCAATATTCTCGGTATTTAACATCTTATATAGGGCTTCATTGAGCTGGGCCCTGTTTTTTACGGTGATTTTATTTTTGAAAATAGTTTGCAGTTTGTCGATAATAGCATTTTCATTAGCTCCAGTTTTTTCTTTAATCTCAATTCCTGAAATCTGGTTGTTTTTATATTCAAGTAATTCTTGGGCCAAGCCTAAATCGGCAAAAACATATTTCGAGTCCAGATCTTCACTGATGGCGTAAATTCCTGCCGGAATAACGTTGCTTTTATTAAATGCCTGTTCCGCACTTTCGACGGTGCCTTTGCCTGGTTTTGGAACTAAAACTTCCAGGGTTTTATTGAAGTCCAATAATCCCATTGAGAATTTTTGTGCAATTCCATAACCTACAACCACCTGATAACTATCGGGCTCAAGCCATTGTCCGTTGTAAAGCGTTTTTTTAATAGCGTTGACTTTGCTGAAGTTGCGGTCAACACCTTTCAAATAAGTAACTTCCTGCTTGTCATCAAAAACAAACAAAACGCGTTCTTCTATTATCTTAGAATAAGAGGCAACACCCTCTATTTTTTTGATTTGGGCATCCTGCTCTGGAGAAACGAAAAAAGATTTCCCTAAAGTGCTGCTTATTTTTAAATCCGGATCGATATCATTGGTAAAAGAAAGACTAAATACTTTCAGTCCGCTGAAGACGGACAAAACCACAAACAAAGCCATCGCGCCAACAATGATGCCCATACTCGCAATGCGATTAATGATATTTATGGCATTGTTTTTACTGTTACTCAGAATGTAACGTTTGGCTATATAAAGGGAAAAATTCAAATTATATCAACTTGCGTTTGTCTAAAAGATCCCTATTTTCGATTGGATTATCTCTATTAGTCAAAGCGTTGTCAATTTTTTCAATGTAATCCAAAGAGTCGTCAATAAAGAACACCAAATTGGGTACTTTTCTCAACTGCAAACGCACTCTTTGTGATAAATCGTGTTTTATTGTTTTCGCATTAGACTTAACCGCCTCTAAAATCTCTTTTGCTTTTTCTTGTGGGAATATACTTAAATAAACTGTGGCCACCGACAAATCTGTAGTTACAGTAACCTTGGATACTGAAATAATTAAATTACTTACTCCGTTTTTTCTCACTTCACCTTGCAGAATATCCACCAAATCTTTTTGGATAACCCCACCTATTTTTTTCTGTCTATTTGTTTCCATAGTGCAAAAATACTACTTTTAAACATTAAACAAACAATTTTTAAAAGCAACCTAGCAACAGTTGTGTTTTTTGAAGCTTTTTCCTGCTGGATACTATATCTTTCTTGCCGATCCGTAACATTTTTTTGAGATCGTGGCCCGCAGTAAAGGATGCCGTTTCCAAGAGGTCTAAGTCATTCGGGAAATCTAAAATCGTTAATCAGAAATCTAAAATCCAAATGCAAAGACCTTCATTCTCCATATATGACGCATCTGCGGGCTCAGGAAAAACCTACGCCTTAGTCAAAGAATACCTGAAAATCATTTTGGTGGCCCATAAAAATGACGCTTATCGAAATATTCTCGCCATAACGTTTACCAACAAAGCGGTACACGAAATGAAGAGCCGCATAGTGGGTAGTTTGTCTGAATTTGCTAAAGACGAACCTTCGCGAAAAGCAAATGATTTGATGCTGGATCTATCCGTGGATACGGAACTTTCCATTATTCAGATCAAAACAAAATCCCAGCAAATCATCAAGCACATTATTCATAATTATGCTGCTTTTGACATTTCGACGATTGACAAATTCACGCACAAAGTGATTCGTGCTTTTGCCCATGATTTAAATTTGCCTATGACATTTGAGGTGACTTTGGACACGGAGAATTTATTGATTGAAGCCGTAGATGCGATTATTGCGCAAGCGGGCGAAGATGAGACTTTGACCAAGCTACTCATCGATTTTACCATGGAAAAAACCGATGATGACAAGTCTTGGGATATTTCTCGTGAAATTCTGGATACTGGTCGCTTGGTTCTTAATGAAAATCACCGTAATGAAATTACCCATTTCCACGACAAATCCATTGCTGAATTCGTAGAAATAAAAAAGAAACTCGCCGATACCTGCAAAGTTCTGGACAAAGAAAATGCCACGCTTGCCGATGGTTTACTGTCGCTGATAGAAAATAACGGAATCGACTTGAAATCTTTTTCTCGAGGTACTTTCCCAAATCATTTGGTCAGCATTCGTGACGGAAAATTCAACCCGAAAAACAAGACCTTTCACGATTTCGATGATATTGCGATCAACAAGACTGCTAAAGATCGAGCTATAATAGAAAACCTGATACCGGAGTTGATCCAAATTCTGGGAACAATTTATAAAAAATTCGAGAAGCGTGATTTCTACAAAGCATTTCTTAAAAACATAACACCGCTTTCATTGCTGAATACCGTGAGCAATGAATTGGCAAAAATTCAGGAAGAGCAAAACGTGCTTTCGATAACCGAGTTTAATGCGATTATTCACCGCGAAATTCAAAATCAGCCTGCGCCTTTCATTTATGAACGATTGGGAGAGCGTTACCGCCATTTCTTTATTGATGAATTTCAGGATACATCAGAGATGCAATGGCAAAACCTAATTCCGCTTATCGATAATGCGCTCTCGGGCCAAGACGATTTTGGCGAAAAAGGGACCTTGATGATTGTGGGCGATCCCAAACAATCCATTTACCGCTGGCGTGGTGGAAAAGCCGAGCAGTTTATCGAGCTGAGTAAAGACAATAATCCGTTTAACAATCCGGATAAAAAACTGGAACATTTAGATAAAAATTACCGCAGTTATTCTCAGGTGATTGATTTCAACAATGCCTTTTTTAGATTATTATCTGCCGAGTTTGAACAACTCGATTATAAGGATTTATATGAAAATCACAGCCATCAAAAACCAAATGACAAAACGGGTGGCTATGTCAACATTTCCTTTATTCCGAAAGTGGTAGTTACAGAGGATGAAGAGGAGGCTTTGAATAAGACAGAATTATACGTTTTAGCGTCCTTGAATACAATCCGGAAAGTGCTTCTCGAAGGTTTTGAATACAAAGACATTGTGATTCTGACTCGTAAACGAAGTCAGGGAATTGCCATTGCTAATTATTTGACGGAGCAAAACATTCCGCTTTTGTCGTCAGAAACACTGATGATTCAAAATGCAACCGAAGTGCGCTTGATTATTCACTTATTAAAATACCTAAAAAACAATGCTGACATAGAAGCAAAAGCCTATTTCTTGCATTATGTAGCCGAACACATTCAGGACCAAATGCCCGTGCATGATTTCATCGCCAAAGGAATGGAGCATAAGCAAGAAGTCGAGTTCGAGAATTGGCTAATGAGTTTTAACATTTCACTTTCGTTTCAAAACATCCGAAAAAAATCTCTGTATGAGGCTGTTGAAATTATTATTTCTAAATTTCTATCGCCAAATCTAGCGCAAGGCGGTGGAGCTTATGTACAGTATTTTTTAGATATCGTTCTCGAGAGAGATGTTAGGAATCAAGCCGGGATTTCTGATTTCTTAAATTTTTGGGATAAGAATGCAGAAAAATTTAGCATTCCGTCGCCCGAAGGGAATAATGCGGTACGTATTATGACAATTCACAAATCTAAAGGACTGGAGTTTCCAGTAGTAATCATGCCTTTTGCAGAAGAGGATTATAGCAGAAAACCTAAAGACAAATTATGGCTGGATGGAGAGAAAATGGATTTCGGGTTGCCTAAAGTTTTAATTGACAGCAGCAGCGCTGTGGAAGGTTTTGGTGAAGAGGCGAAATTAGTTTATGATCAGAAAAAGCAGGAAGAGTTGTTGGATAATATTAATGTTCTCTATGTGGCTTTAACCCGTGCCGAGGAACAGTTATATGTTATTTCGAATATGAATCTGACCAGTAAAGGAGAAGTCAAGACAAATGACATGTCGACTTTCTTTATTAATTATTTAATCAATTACGGTGGCTTCGATGAAGGTAAGTTGGAATATGAATTTGGAAGCCCATGTAAATTATCTTCAAATGCAAAACATGTAGACACTTCAAAAAAAATTGCGGTGGTGGCTGAAACTTTAGATACCAAAAATATAAAAATTGCCCAACGGGAAGCTTTAATGTGGGGGACCCATCAACAGGAGTCAATCGAGTACGGAAACGTGGTGCACGAAATTCTATCGTTTGTCAAAACAAAAGAAGACGTGGGTTTGGCTGTCGATAAAGCTGTCGAAAACGGATTGATTAATTTTGGACAAAAAGAACTGGTGTGTCAAACGATTCGGGACATTGTCAATCATAAGGAATTGGAATTATTTTTTGCGGAAGGCAATACCGTTTTAAACGAACAAACCATTATTCAAAAAGAAGGAGCTACAATAAAGCCAGACAGAATGGTTGTGACCA
>JBLIHD010000056.1:0-8875 GCA_047636335.1 Flavobacterium sp. | reverse complement strand
TTCCAAATATTGTGGCAGAATACAAAGTTCATAAAGTTTTTGCCGAACGGGAAGTAGCTTTTGAAGAAAAACGAACAGAAAAACTAGTTCAAACTGAACTTTTCAAATTGCGTTGCGAACTAGAAAGTTTCAGTACTAGTACGCTATATCACGCAGTAGATTTGCCGTTTTCGATAAAGGATATTCCTGATGTTTTTACCAAGTTCAGAAAAAAAACAGAACAAGACGCAACAGTGAGAGCTACTTTTGAAAAGCCATTGGCGATAGAATCTCCAAGCATTCCAGAAATGAATTTGCCAACTCTCGAAGAGCTGGGTCTAGAATTCTCTAAAATTGATTCTCGGGCTGCAATTCAGTTTAAAGGAGGAGAAACGGAGGCAATGAAGAGATTAAATTATTATTTTTTCGAAACAAAAAAGCTGTCTAATTATAAGGAAACGAGAAATGGAATGGTTGGCGAAGCTTATTCGTCAAAATTTTCCGCTTGGTTGGCTCTGGGCTGTATTTCGCCAAAAGCAATTTATCATGAAATTAAAAGATACGAAATTGAACATGGTGCCAACGAGTCTACATATTGGTTGGTCTTTGAATTGTTGTGGCGAGATTTTTTTCGATTTATGTTTAAAAAGCACCAAACTAAATTTTTCTTATACTCAGGAATAAAAACTGACAGTGTAAATTCAAGATCATTGAACGAGAAGTTACTGTCGCAATGGATCAATGGCGCGACTGATTCCGATTTTATTAACGCCAACATGCTGGAGTTGAAATATACCGGTTTTATGAGCAACAGAGGAAGACAAAACGTCGCAAGTTATTTTTGTAACGAGCTCAATATGGACTGGCGTATTGGTGCTTCCTACTTTGAATCGCAATTGATAGATTATGATGTGTGTAGTAATTGGGGAAACTGGGCTTATTTAGCAGGAGTAGGAAATGACCCAAGGCAGCACCGTTTTTTTAATATCGAGAAACAAGCTGCTGATTATGACAAAAACAAGGCTTTTAGAAATTTATGGTTAGACAACTAACAGCTGTATTTATACAAATTGTTTTCTTATGTTTGTAAATAGGATCGGGCTGGTTAAGAGTCTAAATAGCATATTGACAGTGTGACTTGTTGAATGCAACTCACTAAAGCTAGTGTCTTTATCTGGCATAGAGACAGCTTAATATTTTATTGTGGCCAAATGTGCGCTGCTCTTTTAAGTAGTCAATAGGATTAGTAGATTACCAGCTATGAGAGTAAAAAAAGAGATTTGTATTTTTAGATACCTATATTTGTAAGTAATGAAAAAGAAATTTTCTTTTGTAAACTTTATATTAACGATTGCAGTGTTGTTTTCAATACTGATGCAATCCGTGCATAGTTATGAACATATAATAAAGCAGTTTTCTGAAGAAAACTGTCATCATAAATTAACTTCTGGCACAGAAATTACGCACCAACATAATAAATTTCATACGTGTTATTTATGTAGCTTTAGTATAAGTAGTTTCTTGTCTGCGGATGTAAATTATTCTGAGGTATCTATATTAGTATTGAGTTCAGGTAATTCATCTGCGATTTCAAAAGAAATTATACAATTCTTCAAAGGAAGCCTTTTTGCGCTTCGAGGCCCTCCATTGGTTTAAAATAATATCTATATCAATACATCATTTTCAAATATTGGAAGTGATTTACATGTTTATATATTTTGAACTAGGGAAATGCAAACTAAAATTTATTTTGTTTTCTGCTTCTGTTTGTTTTGGACCTTAGGGTTTTCGCAAAATACATTGAGTGGAAAAATCACTACCCTTGAGGGAATACCTCTTTCTGGGAGTCACATACACGTTGGAACAAAAACGAAATCTTCTGCTGTTTCCGGTAATTATCTTATTAAGAATTTACCTTCAGGAAACAGTAAGGTATCCGTGTCATATGTTGGTTTTCAGTCTATTGATACGCTAGTGAATTTAGACGGAGATCAGGTTTTGAACTTTGCTCTAAAGCAAAACACGGACCAACTGCAGGAAGTAGTCATTCGACAAAAAGCCAATACGCTGAACAAATCGATTTTCGAACAAAAGATCAAAACGGAAACGATTGAAAGATACAGTAATCAGACGCTTGGAGATATTTTAAAAGAAATAGCAGGTGTTTCCAGTCTAAAATCAGGGAGTTCAGTGGTGAAGCCAGTTATCAATGGTTTGTTTGGAAGTAGAGTTCCAGTGATCAATAACAATGTCCGTTTAGAAGACCAAGAATGGGGAACAGAACACGCACCTAATTTTGATGTAAACGCCGCGGGAAAGATCACGGTGATCAAAGGTGCTTCTGGGCTGCAATTTGGCGGTGATGCCGTGGGTGGTTTAGTGGTTATAGAGCCCATTTCGGTAAAAAGGGACACGCTGTTTGGAAAAACTATATTGAATTTAGCGTCCAATGGCAGAGGCGGTTCCGTTAGTTCGAGTCTACACAAAGGAAATACTAAAGGATGGAGTTGGAACGCATTGGGAACATTCAAGTATTCAGGTGACAAAGAAGCGCCGGATTATGTATTGTCTAATTCAGGGAATCGGGAAGCTAATTTTTCTGGTGATGTAAAGTTCACTGGCAAGAAATTTGATATTTCCGGGTACTACAGTTATTACAATACGACTATTGGAATTTTGAGTGCGTCACATACCGGCAATGTAAACGATTTGTATAGTTCCATTACCAATAGGGCTCCTTCCGTTATTAATGATTTCACGTACAACATTAAAAATCCACAGCAAAAAGTCCAGCATCATTTGGCTAAAATGAACTACAATTACTATTTCGATGAATCGGCTTCTTTGGCTGTACAGTACTCTTTTCAGTTTAATAAAAGATTGGAGTTTGATGTTCGCAGGGGAGACTTTAGTGATGTAGCCGCTTTAGACTTGGAGTTGAGTACGCATGCCGTTAATGTTGATTATAAGAAAGCATTGCACGACTGGAGCTTTAAAACTGGATTCAATACGTCTATTCAGAATAATTTTGCAAATCCTGCTACAGGAATAAAACCGCTCATTCCTAATTTTGACCGGGTCGAATTTGGGGCTTATGGTATTGTCAGTTATGATTTATCGGATAGTTTTTCGGTAGATTCAGGATTGCGATATGATTATTCTCGTGTGGATGTCACCAAGTTTTATTTGAAATCACGATGGGAGGAAAGAGGCTATACTACTGAATTTGATGATTTTATAGTAGGAGAACAAGGCAATCAATGGTTGACAAAGCCTAGTTTTACTTTTCATAATATTTCAGCCAGTGTAGGGTTCCATAAAGAATTTGAGGCAAACCTGAATTGGTATGCCAATATCAGCCTTGCTACAAGGAACCCAAATCCCTCCGAGTTTTTTAGTGACGGATTGCATCATTCTACCGGGATTATTGAGTTGGGTGATTTAGCGTTAGACAAAGAACAAGCAGTCAAAGTATCGACAACATTGCAGAAAAAATGGACCGCTTTGTCGGTTGAGGTTAATCCTTTTATCAATAGTATTCGTAATTTCATGTTCTTACGGCCAGTTGGTTTTGAGACAACCATTCGTGGTGCTTTTCCTGTGTGGGAATACCAGCAAACCAATGCAAGATTGGCGGGAGTGGATGTGCAGACTCATTGGGAAATAAGCGAAAATTGGCAACATGATTTTGCTTTTGCCTATGTCAATGGGAGAGACATCACAAACAAGGAGTTCTTAATCGATATTCCGCCCTTGAATCTGAGTAATAAAATTCAGTTTTCAAATAGGGAATGGCATGATTTGAAACTCGAATTAAAAAGCGAAAGCGTACTGCGTCAGAATCAGTTTCCTGATAATAATTTCACGACAAATATTGTCGTGAATAATGAAGTGGTCCCCGTTCTGGTAGACATCAGTGCGCCTCCGCCAGGGTATCAATTGTTGCATTTTTATTCGGAAATGAACGTTAGAACTTTCGGTAAAACCAATGCAACAATCGCATTTTCTATTCAAAATATTTTAAACACTAATTACAGGGACTATCTTAACAGGCAACGTTTTTTTGCCGATGAAATGGGTAGGAACTTTCAAATTCAATTCAAATTCAATTATTAAAAATTCAAAAATGAAAAATTCAAAAATAATAGCATTAGCAGTACTGTCCGTTTTCAGCTTTTCATCTTGTAGCAACGATGATGATCCAATTGCAGTAAATGAGGAAGAAGTGATCACAACGGTGACCACAACTCTGACTGCAGGAAGCCAGACTGTAACCTTGACTTCCAGAGATCTTGACGGAGATGGACCTGATGCACCAGTAGTAACGGTTTCAGGAGACTTAATGGTTAATACAAGATATGTAGGTAAAGTTAGTTTTCTTAATGAAATTGCAAATCCTGTAGAAGATATTACAGTAGAAGTAAAAGAAGAAGGAGACAAGCACCAGCTGTTTTTTCAAGCTCCGTTAGCAATTGGAACTTTCACCTATACCGATACGGATGTTAACGGGAAGCCTATTGGTTTGGATTTTACTCTAACAACAGGTACAACTGTAACAGCAGGGAATATTGTGGTAATCTTGAGACATGAGCCAAGTAAAGATGCTGCAGGTGTTGCAGCCGGTAATATTACTAATGCGGGAGGTGCAACAGATGCACAAATTACCTATGTAGTTCAGGTCAAATAAGTAGCTCAATCTGCTGTCAACCATTATGAAAAGCGCTATTCGAAAGAGTGGCGCTTTTTTTTGCTTTATTAAGGACTTACTTCCATCTACTCAGGAACTATTTCTCTATGTTTGTAGTAACCAATAAAATGATAATAATGAAAAAACTAATTCTGATAATGGCGGTAATCCCTACAATGGCATCTTTTGGACAAGATAAAGGCCCAATAAAATACCCCGAAACCAAAAAAGGGGAAACGGTCGATGTGTATTTTGGCACTAAAGTAAGTGATCCCTACCGGTGGCTGGAAGACGACCGCTCTGCCGAAACGGCGGCTTGGGTAGAAGCGCAGAACAAAGTGACCTACGCTTATTTAGAACAGATTCCTTTTCGCGATGACCTGAAGAATCGCCTGGAGAAACTGTGGAATTATGAAAAAATAAGTGCCCCGTTTATAGAGGGTGATTTTACTTATTACTATAAAAATGACGGCTTGCAAAACCAGTCCGTGCTATATAGAAAAGACAAAGCGGGAAAAGAAACCGTTTTTCTGGACCCCAATACGTTTTCTAAAGATGGAACCACTTCCCTTGGCGGGTTAGATTTCTCAAGAGACGGTTCTAAAGTGGCCTATGCCATATCCGAAGGTGGAAGCGACTGGAGAAAAGTGATCTTGATGGATGCCTTGACAAACAAAATTATGGAAGACACCATAATTGATGTGAAGTTTAGCGGTTTGTCGTGGAAAGGAAACGAAGGCTTTTATTATTCCAGTTATGACAAGCCAAAAGGAAGCGAATTGTCCGCTAAAACGGACCAGCACAAATTGTATTTTCATAAACTGGGAACTTCTCAGAAAGAGGACAAAGTAATCTTTGGCGCAGACCAAAAAAGAAGATATGTTGGCGGAAGCGTGACGGAGGACGATCATTATTTGGTTATTACCGCTTCGACTTCGACTTACGGAAATGAGTTATTCATAAAAGATCTGACCAAGCCGGACAGTCCCATTGTCAACATAGTAGATAACTTCAATAGTGACAACTATGTTATGGACAATGAAGGAAGCAAACTGTTTATAGTTACTGATTTGAATGCGCCTAACAAACGCATCGTAACTGTTGATGTCAGCAATCCAAAAGCAGAAAACTGGAAAGACTTCATTGCTGAAACTGAGAATGTCTTGTCTCCATCGACCTGTAGCGGTTTTATTTTTGCTAATTACATGATCGATGCCGTTTCGGCAATAAAGCAATACGACTACTCGGGTAAACTGATTCGAGACATTCAGTTGCCAGGGTTAGGAACAGCGGGTGGTTTTAGCGGAAAGAAAAAAGACAAAACGGTGTATTATTCCTTTACTAATTATATCACACCAGGAACGATATATTCGTTGGAACCTAAATCAGGGGAATCAGCAGTGTATGAAAAACCAAATGTGGATTTTAAAAGCGAGGAATACGAATCCAAACAAATATTTTATACATCAAAGGACGGAACAAGAATCCCAATGATCATTACCCATAAAAAAGGACTGAAACTCGACGGAAAAAACCCAACCATGCTGTATGGTTATGGAGGGTTTAATATCAGTTTAACGCCAAGTTTCAGTATCTCTAATGCAGTATGGATGGAAAACGGGGGTGTGTTTGCCGTGCCTAATTTACGAGGTGGTGGCGAATACGGAAAAAGATGGCACGATGCGGGAACTAAAATGCAAAAGCAAAATGTATTTGACGATTTCATTGCGGCAGCTGAATACCTGATTGCGCAAAAGTATACCTCATCTGATTTTCTTGCCGTTCGCGGCGGGTCTAATGGAGGTTTGCTCGTAGGGGCGGCGATGACGCAACGTCCAGAGTTGATGAAAGTCGCTTTACCGGCCGTGGGCGTGATGGACATGTTGCGTTACCATACCTTCACCTCTGGAGCGGGTTGGGCTTACGATTACGGAACAGCTCAGGACAGCCAGGCGATGTTCAAATACATCAAAGGCTATTCTCCGGTACACAATGTCAAAGCGGGCACACAATATCCAGCGACCATGGTTACAACAGGTGATCATGACGACAGGGTAGTGCCGGCGCATAGTTTCAAGTTTGCGGCTGAGTTGCAGGAAAAACAAGCTGGAAAGAATCCTACCTTGATTCGTATCGATGTCAAAGCAGGTCACGGAGCTGGAAAATCAGTTTCGGCCACTATTCAGGAAAATGTGGATATCCAAGCCTTCACTTTGTACAATATGGGATTTAAAGCATTGCCAAAAGTAGAATAAGGAATTTTGCTGAATTTATTTCAGGAGCCACTTCCCGCTGTCCGCTGTATTCCCGATAAATAAAAACTAAGGCTTGAAAAAAAGCCTTCTTTTTCTAAATCGGGAGATGCCGCTGCCATCAGGGCTAGGGCAGTTGGGAATCTAAAATTTATAATTTTCAAAAACGCCATTCGAAAGAGTGGCGTTTTTTTTTGAGAAAACCCTGTAATATATCATTAAAATCAATCCGTAAGCAAGGTTTCTAGCAATCTGGCATCATGACCATAAATATCGTGATAAAAATGAATTTCCCCTTCACGATCTACCCAGGAAGTGAAGTAGCCAATGTAAACTGGGATTTTTGTCTTTAGGTTATAGGTTTTTTCTACTTCGCGATTCATGGCCTCGTCTATTCTTTCTATTGTCCAGTTTTTGTCGCCTTCCAGAACCTTAATGGCGAGTTCCCTCGGTTTTTCTAAGCGTATGCAACCATGGCTAAAAGCCCTTTGCTCTCTATCAAATAGACTCTTTGCGGGTGTGTCATGCATAAAAATAATATGGGAATTCGGGAATACGAACTTCACTTTGCCCAATGCGTTTTGCTCACCGGGTCTTTGTCGCACTCGGTTGGCTACCCATTCCATATCGTGTTCCGCGAGGTAGTTGGAGTTTTTAGCGATAGCGGGTAGAATCTCTTTTTGTAAAATACTCCGTGGCACATTCCAGTAGGGACTGAAAATAATCTGGCTCATCTGGCCAGTAAAGACAACCGTTTTGTTGAGGGACTTGCCCACGACCACTTTAGAAATTAAAACGGGTTTGCCGTCTTTGACATAAGTGAGCGTAAACGAGGGGATATTTACCATGATGTATTGTTCGTTTTTGGTCAAACTAGGCGAAATCCAGCGGCAGCGCTCCATATTAACCATCAGAGCCTTGATGCGCTCCTGTACTGGAACGTTCATGTCTTTGATGTGTTTGGCTTGTAGTTCTGGATCCGGAGTAAAGGCATTCCGCTGCTTGTATTTCAAAACCCCTGCAAGCAGTTCGTCATCATACTGGTTTTTCTTAGAGTCGTATTTTAAATCGCCGCTGGTAAACAGTCGGTTTCTGATTTGCAGGATTACGGCTGCGGTATCACCCGGGTTTAGAGATTTCATTTTTGGAGGCAATGCAATTGGTATCCATCCTCCTTCTTTCTCGATGTTGCGATAATCTCCCAGTGCTGTTTTTAACAGGTAATACTGTCCTAGAAGGTCTTTGTCTGGTTTACTGATAAGACTGGGGTCAAGTAGCAAGGAGTCCAAGCGGTTAACGTAGGATTTTTTTTTTCGCGGTAAATACCAACCTAGTTCTTTGGATTTAGTAGGCTCAATTCCCTTGAACACCCGATCCGCATAAAAGAAATAAAGCGAGGACATCAGGAGTTCCTCCTCCACTTCGGGTTTTTCCTCCCCGTCGGTATCCAAAAAAATGGCGCGTATTTTATCTTGATAGGGAGCTTTGATTTGAAGGCCTTCCTGGTCTAGATTGTTGATTTTGTCATACAGTAGCCTCGCAAACTCATTCCTGCCGTTGCTGTCGTACCACAGGTATTGGTATTCGTGGTTTCGGTAAAGAGCCACCACTTCTGGGCTCAGGTATTTCAGTCTAGGGTATTTTTTAAAAAAAGGTGCTATCAAGGTGCTGTCAAAAGGAACTGCGGGGAAGGAAGGTATCCTTTGGTAGTCCAAGGCCACATTCAGGTCCGCGGTTTTCCAGTTACCGGCTTTTGAGGTAACGGAAAAAAGCAGGAACAAAAAGCAGGAAATGAAAAAAAGGAATGAAATTAGAGAACGTTTCATATCGTTACTGTTTGATTGTCAGATATAAATGTGCCAAAAAGGCAGAAGGACTTTTAGGTTTTAAGTAACTAAATCACCTATTTGAAAGGATGACTAAATTAGTTGGCTAAATCCTTATAGTTGGAAATGGC
>JBLIHD010000055.1:0-8897 GCA_047636335.1 Flavobacterium sp. | reverse complement strand
TCCATTTGCCCAAGTTCATCTGGTGACGGATTAGTAGTCTCTTCTACAACATGCGCCAGTTGAAACACAACACTTAAAATAAGTCCTGCAGTATAATGCATGATAAAGAATCCAATCAACACTTGCCACCAAGCGATGCCTATAACTATTGGTAATACGATCCAGATGGAAACATAAATCACTTTTGTGATTATTAATGTAGTCCAAAGTATTTTGGGACTTTTGGCTTCTCCATAAGAGAGTTTTCTTTTTATGTAACTTCTCATTTGCCTGAAATCAGTGGTTATGGCCCAATTGAAAGTAAGCAATCCGTATAAAAACACGGAGTAATACTGTTGGAAACGGTGAAAATTGTGCCATTTTGCATCTTTTGTAAAGCGGATGATTCTTCCTGCGTCAAGGTCTTCATCGTGACCAGGGATATTTGTATAAGTATGGTGCAATACATTATGTTGTACTTGCCAGTTGTGAACATTTCCTGCCAAAACGTAGATGGTCCCTCCCATGAATTTATTTACCCAGCTTTTATTAGAATAAGAACCGTGATTTCCATCATGCATCACATTCATACCCACGCCGGCCATTCCTACTCCCATAACAATGGTCAGTAAGAAGTGTGCCCAAAAAGGCATATCAAGAGTTAAAATTAAAAAATAGGGAGCGAGAAAAACGGTTATAAGAATAATCGTTTTTAAATAAAGCTTCCAGTTTCCAGTTTTTTGAATGTTGTTCTCCTTGAAGTAATTGTTTACCCGAGAGTTAAGCGTTCTGAAAAACTTCAGTTTATCTTGCTTTGCGAATGTAGGTGCAGTATTATTCATATCTAATTGTAATAAGTCTCAAAGATAATTATTATAAATTTTAACTCTGCTAAATTGAGTTAAATTTTTCAGGGTTAAAAATGGTACTTTTGTTAAAAACAAAACAAAACGATGGACGAGATTCTTAAACACTTCCCTTACTTAACCGATATTCAAAAAGAGCAGTTCGCAAAATTGGACTCTTTATACCACGATTGGAACGAAAAAATAAATGTAATTTCTAGGAAAGATATTGATGCCTTATATATCAAACATGTTTTGCACTCTTTAGGGATTGCTAAAGTTATAAAATTCGAGCCCGGGACTTTTGTATTGGATGTGGGTACCGGCGGCGGGTTTCCTGGAATCCCATTGGCTATTCTTTTTCCCGAGACGCGTTTTTTTCTGATTGATATAATTGGAAAAAAAATAAAAGTGGTTCAGGCTGTGGCTGAAGCATTAGAATTGAAAAACGTAAAAGCCGAGCAATTGCGCGCCGAAAACGTAAAAGGAGATTTTGATTTCATCTTGAGTCGCGCCGTGACTAATATGCCTGATTTTGTTTCATGGGTGAAAACCAAAATCAAGAAAAACAACAAGCATGAATTGAAAAACGGAATCCTTTACTTAAAAGGGGGTGACTTGACTGAAGAATTGAAGGATTTTCCAAAGGCCGCGGAATACAATTTAGCCGACTTTTTTGAAGACGAATTCTTTGAAACCAAGAAAGTGGTGCATGTACCGTTGAAGTTTACTGTATAGCCAGTAGTCGAAAGTCATAAGGTCGAAAGTCTTAAAGTCGAAGTGATAGGCCGAATATCTATAAATTTAACGTAAAAAGCCGAATCTAAATTTTAGATTCGGCTTTTTTATTCTTGTAAAGTTTTTTAAGACTTTCGACTTTCAAACTTTAGCACTGGTCTATTCTCCCAAAAATGGGTATCTGTAATCTGTTGGAGTAACAAAAGTTTCTTTGATTGTTCTAGGAGAAGCCCAACGCAACAAGTTCAATGGAGAACCCGCTTTATCATTCGTTCCTGAAGCTCTTGCTCCACCAAATGGTTGTTGTCCTACAACAGCACCTGTTGGTTTGTCATTGATATAGAAGTTACCTGCGGCATTTTGTAGTTTTACTGTGGCTACTTCAATAGCATAACGGTCTGTACTGAAAACAGCCCCTGTTAATGCATATTCAGATGTAGTGTCAACCAACTCTAAAGTCTCTTCCCATTTAGCATCTTCGTAAACGAAAATGGTCATTACCGGTCCGAATAATTCAGTTGCCATGGTTGAATAATGAGGGTTAGTCGTAACGATTACCGTAGGTTCGATAAAGTATCCAACCGATTTGTCGTAGTTTCCTCCAACGATAATCTCAGCATCAGTGTCTTTTTTGGCTTGGTCAATAAAACTGGCCAATTTGTCAAATGAACCTTCATGGATAACGGCAGTAACGAAATTACTGAAATCTTCCGGTGAACCCATTTTCATTGATTTTACATCAGTGATAATTTGTTCTTTTATTGCTGGCCAAAGACTTTGTGGAACGTAAGATCTAGAGGCAGCAGAACATTTTTGCCCTTGGAATTCGAAAGCTCCACGTACGATACCCGTAGAAACTTGTTTAGCATTGGCGCTTGGATGCGCAATGATGAAATCTTTTCCACCTGTTTCTCCTACGATTCTCGGGTAGGTTTTGTAGTGGTGTATGTTAGCTCCAATTTTAGCCCAAATGTCTTTAAAAACATTAGTTGAACCTGTAAAGTGAACTCCGGCAAAATCACGACTTGCCAAAACCGTATCAGTGATCATTTCAGGGTCTCCAAAAACCACATTGATAACTCCGTCAGGAACTCCCGCTTCTTTGAATACTTCGATTATGATTTGTGCAGAGAAAATTTGACTGTCACTTGGTTTCCATACCACGACGTTACCCATCATAGCTGCACTAGCAGGAAGATTGGCGGCAATCGCCGTAAAGTTAAACGGTGTGATAGCGTAAACGAATCCTTCAAGAGGTCTGTACTCTAGACGGTTCCACATATCTGAAGTGGATGTCGGTTGATCTCCGTATATTTGAGTCATGAATTCTACGTTGAAACGCAAAAAGTCAATTGTCTCACATGCGGCATCAATCTCTGCTTGATGAGCGTTTTTAGACTGCGCAATCATTGTTGCGGCATTTATTCTTGCTCTGTAAGGTCCTGCAATCAATTCAGCCGCCTTAAGGAAGATCGCTGCGCGTTGCTCCCAAGCCATGTTAGCCCATGCGGTTCTAGATTCTAATGCATTTGCAATAGCTTTCTCCACATGTGTTTTTTCGGCAAGGTGGTAGGTTCCTACGATATGTTTATGGTCGTGTGGCGCTGACATCGTTTTTGTATTCCCTGTTCTAATTTCTTCGCTTCCGATATATAATGGCACGTCAATTTTAGAATTCCACATTTTAGTGTAAGCTGCTTGAACGGCTGCTTTTTCAGGTGAATTTGGTGCATACCCTTTTACTGGTTCGTTTACCGCTTTTGGTACATGAAAAAATCCTTTTAGCATGATATTGTGATTTGTTAATCTGTTTTAACAGATAAGATTAGACAATTGAAAAAATAGATCACTCGAGAAGTTGCGAATAATTTATTGAACGACAAAAGTACAAAGGATAATTTAAAAATTTGATAAATTTAGTATAAGAAAACGGAATATCTTCAGGGGTAAAATTTAATTCAATGCAAATGGGGCACACAATTTGAAGGTAGGCACGAAAACTTTAAAATTTTTAGTACTCGTAAAATTGATCATGTTAAAATAGCCTTTCATGGCGCCGTAAGGAGATGACAATAAGCAGCCAGAACTATAAGAATGAAGTTCGCCTGGTTTTAAAACTGGTTTTTTTCCGATGATTCCTTCGCCGTCAACGGTCTCTATATTGTTTAAGGAATCAAAAATTTCCCAATGTCTAGAAGTCAATTGAACAGAATCCTTGCTGTGGTTTTCTATCGTGATCTGATAACTAAAAGCAAAGTGTATCTTATGGTTCTTAAAGTAAGTACCTTCAAAACTCGTCAACACCGAAATTTTTATGCCTCTTGTTATTTGAGAAACCATGATAAAGTATTAAATATGTGTGTTATAGGAACAAAATTACAATTTTTTCATTTTGTTTTGCCGTTTTTCCGAATATTTTTTTAATTAATGATATTTAAGGAGTTAGCGGTTCCTTTGCCTACGGCCCTATCATAGCGGCCTGTGTTTTCGCGGTAATAAACCAGAATGGAATAATCGTTTTCCGTTTGATAAAAATTTCCGTCAATCGCATTTTCATTGTCGATGACTCCCTTGCTGTCAGCAACTACATATTCGAAATTCGTAAACCCTTGTTTAATCAAAAGCGCTTTTTCATAGATCGCTTTTTTAGGATTGTAGTCCATCTTGAATTCAGCTGCCAGGCTGTAATTATTAAACATTCCGTTGATGTAGATTTCTTTATTAATACTAAACGAGGGAGCGGAAAGGCTAAAATAAACCCAGGCGTAATCTGCTTCTATATCGCTATTTTCTGCATTTAAATTGCGTACCACAAAGTTGCCATTGATGTCTTCGAAAATGGAATAGGGAAAATTGGCGCGGGCATTATTAGTGAACAAATAGGCACTGTAAATTTCAGTAGTGCCATCCACTCGCGATATATTATTGTTGGCGGCCCTGATGTCTTTGTTTTCAAAATACAAAAATTCATTTCCGGCCCAAAATTGGGTCTCCGTGTCGTATTTGTAAATTAAATCATTCGCGATCGTGTATTGCGGCGCTATGTTTTTGATAGCACCATTGAACTTTCCATTTTGGATGAGTACCACTTTCACGTTTTTAAGCGGGTTTTGGAAATTGATCGTACTCGATTTTACAGCGAATTCCAAATTGTGCCTAGTTTCTAAGTTGCTCACCGTTCGGGCTCGCTTTACTTGCATTGGAACGGTAACCAAATCTTCGTGCAAAATGAATTTTCTGGAGAAAACAACTTGTTTGCTATCGTTCAAAATTTTAAGTATATAATTCCCACTGATAAGCAATTGTTGCGTAAACTGGTTCGGAATTGACAATGTGTAGTGGGAGTAGATTTGTAAGGTGTTGAAAGAGTTGTTATAGTTCTGGATTCTTTGGTTGTCAAACCCCTGCAAGTATTCGTTTTTTGGAATTTGCGTGAGATTCCAGTTGTAATCGCAATGAATGATTTCATAATAATAATCCGCTTCATTCCCAAACAGGTCGTCAAATTGCAATTGGAATCCGCTGCCCAATTGGAATATTGGAATCGCATTTTGATTGTTTTGGATAAAGGAAATGGTCTTGATGTTAAATGGCGGTGCGACTTCATTTTCCACTTGTGAAAATAAAAGATGGATAGTGGCCAGAAGTAGTATCGTAAGTGATTTTTTCATTTAAAGAAAGAAGTTAAAAAGTTTAAATATAGTGATTAAATAGCAAAAATTAATACATCTGCCTTGAAATTGAACTCTCATTTATTGTAAGAAAAACGTTAAATTATTGATAATAACATAGTGATTTTAATTTTTTTATGTTTAGTTTAGAGCAACAAATAAATTTATAAATATGAAACAATTTTCTAAATTGACAATTGGGTTGCTTTTTTGTTCTTCTGCAATTTTTGCGCAAGACATGGATCTTTCTAAAGAGATACCTTTAGACCCATCCGTAAAAATGGGTGTTCTTGAAAACGGATTAACCTATTATATCAAGAAAAATGCCAAACCTGAAAACAAAGTTGACTTAAGATTGGTTGTGAATGCAGGTTCTATTCTTGAAAATGATAACCAAAGAGGTTTGGCTCATTTTATGGAGCATATGAATTTTAATGGTACTAAGCGATTTCCGAAAAACAAACTGGTGGATTACTTGCAAAGTATTGGTGTGAAATTCGGGCAGCACTTAAACGCTTACACCAGTTTTGACGAAACAGTTTATTTTCTTCCAATTCCTTCTGATAGCCCAGAAAAATTGGAGAATGGTTTTAATATTATTGAAGATTGGGCTTTTAATGCCGATTTGAATCCAGAAGAAATTGAAAAGGAAAGAGGAGTTGTCTTAGAAGAATATCGAATTGGTTTAGGAGCCGATAAAAGAATGCTTAGTCGTTATTTGCCTAAAATGATGTACAATTCGCAGTATGCGGATCGTTTGCCGATAGGGGAGAAAGAAATATTAGAAACTTTTAAATATGATAAAATTGTTAGCTTTTATAAGGATTGGTACCGTCCGGACTTAATCAGTGTCATTGTTGTGGGGGATATTGATGTGGTTGCAATGGAAAAAAAGGTGAAAGAGCATTTCTCTAAATATAAAAATCCTGAAAATGAAAAGGAGAGAAAAATATTTGAAGTTCCTAATCATTCTGATACTTTCGTTGCCATTGAAAGCGACAAAGAAGCAGCTTATACCCAGGTTCAATTGATCTATAAGGATTATGGAGCCCCGAAAAAGATGAATACCATTGGACACTATAAAGATAATTTAGTTAAGGGGTTGTTTACGACGATGATTAATAATAGGTTAGGGGAGCTGGTTAATTCGGCTACGCCACCCTTTACTTATGGATACTCCTATCATGGAGGTACTTATGCAAGATCTAAAGAAGCGTATCAATCTTTTGCTATCGTTCAAGAAGACAAGCAATTGTCGGCACTTAAAGTTTTGGCTACTGAAAATGAAAGAGTGAAAAAATTTGGTTTTACTCAAAGTGAACTTGATCGTGCTAAGGCAGAGATTATGGCCAGATATGAGAAACAATTTAATGACAAGGATAAAACGGATTCTGACAACTTTGTAGCTCAATACCAAGCAGAGTTTCTGGAAGAAATTCCCGCCCCAGGCATTGAATGGGAGTTTAATATGACTAAGCAGCTTGTTCCTACGGTTTCTTTAGCTGAGGTGAATCTCTATATGAAAGGACTAGTTAAGGAGGATAATCGTGTTGTTGTGATCACGGGGCCTGAAAAAGAGGGTTTGGTTAAAGTGACGGAAAAAGAGGTTTTAGATGCTTTGAAAATCAATTCTGATGAGGTTACTCCTTATAAAGATTCTAAAGTTGTTTCGTCTTTATTGAGAAATGAAATTAATGCGGGATCAATTTTAAAGACAGAAACGGATACTAAAATTGGGGCAATAACACTATTTCTTTCTAATGGTGCCAAAGTCACCTATAAAAAAACTGATTTCAAAAATGACGAAATCGTGATGGAAGCAGTGAGTTTTGGAGGAACAAATACTTATTCAAATGAAGAAATTTTAAAAACGCAATTTGCGAATGGAGCATTAACCCAGGCAGGATTTTCAGGGCTTAAAATTAATGATATAGATAAATTTATGTCGGGTAAAATGGCTTCGGTTAGTCCCTACATAGGCGCATCAACAGAAGGACTTAGAGGAAGTGCTACACCAAAAGATTTAGAATATTTATTTCAAAGTGTATATGCTTATTTTACTGATTTGAATTTAGATAAAGAAGCTTATGAAGGGTTTAAGCAAAAGCAATCGGCTTTTTATAACAATATGGCTTCTCAGCCTTCGTTTTACTTTCAGCAGGAATTGTATGGTTATTTAATGAAAGAGAACCCTAGGTTTAACGGATTGATTCCTACTGAGCAATCTTGGGCACAGACCGATTATGAGTTGGCTTATAAAAAATACAAAGAGCGTTTTGCCAATGCCGGAGATTTTGAATTCTTTTTTGTTGGAAACGTGGACGAAAAAGTAATTGAAGCATTCGCTTCAAAATATCTAGCTTCCCTTCCTTCAACTAATAAAAAAGAGAGAGCAATTGATTTAGGATACAGAATGCTCAAAGGCGATTTAAAAAAAGTGGTTAATAAAGGAACGGATCCTAAAAGTACAGTTTCCATTATGTATTATGGAGATGCAGATTATTCTCCAAAAGACGATTTGACTATGCAGGCTTTAGGTGAAGTGCTAACAATTAAACTGATCGAAGAATTAAGAGAGAACGAAAGCGGTGTTTATGGAATTAGCGCAAGAGGAGGGATGACAAAAGTTCCTAATGGTGCATATAACTTTAGTATTGGATTTCCTTGTGGACCGGATAATGCTGAGAAATTAACTGCCTCCGCTTTAAAAGAACTTCAAAGCATCATAGATAAAGGGCCAGATGAAAAAGATATAGCTAAATTTAAAGAAGGAGAATTAGCTGATTTTAGAAAAGATAGCAAAGGAAATAGATACTGGTTGTCTAATTTTACGCAATCCTATATCAATGGAAAAAGTCCGGACGATATTTTGAAATTTGAAGAAGCCGTAAATGCGGTTACTGCAAAGGATATTCAAAATATTGCTAAAAAATACCTTACTAAAGATAAAGTAATAGGAATGTTGATGCCGGCAAAAATATAAACCGACACAGACATAAATTTAAAACCTGCTAAATTTAACTTTAGTAGGTTTTTTTTATTCTGTATTTTATTTAAAACAAACAGGGATAATCTCTCCCTTGGCCAAGCAGTATTTTTCCACTAATTCTGGAGCAATTTGATTGGTGTAATCTTCTTCGACTACCTTGAAACCAATACTTCTCAATTTGTCAAAATAATCGCGTCCATAAATACGGACGTGATCGTATTGTCCAAATATTTCAGAACGTTTTTTTTGGTCAGTTATGCTGTCATCTGCAAAGGTGGTCGGTCTCGATAAATCTTGTGGAATCTGTAAAATGGCCATTCCACCCGGTTTCAGTACGCGATATAATTCCTGCATTGCTTTGGTGTCATCCGGGATATGTTCCAGAACGTGGTTGCACAGAATTACATCGTACTGGCTATCCTCAAACGGCAAATCGCAGATGTCCGCTTTAACGTCAGCCAATGGCGAAAACAAATCCGTCGTTGTGTAATTCAGGTTTTTCTGGTTTCTGAATAGTTTGTAAAATGCCTGTTCAGGCGCAAAATGCAAAACTTTTTTTGGAGTCGTGAAAAAATCAGTTTTTTTATTCAGGTATAGCCAAAGTAGACGGTGTCTTTCCAGTGATAGCGTGCTTGGAGATAGCACATTGTTTCTTTGCGTTCCGTAACCGTAAGG
>JBLIHD010000054.1:0-8934 GCA_047636335.1 Flavobacterium sp. | reverse complement strand
ATAACGACATCAATTTAATTGTGTTTTAAGTAAACTTTCATTTACCTTTGCAAAAAAAATTCATGAAGTTTGCACAACGTTTTGCCTATTATTTAGTAGGATTAGTATTAGGACTATTTTTTGTGGGTATGGTATTTAGTGGAAAAGATACCCGATGTAATTATTTTCCCAATGCTCGAGTTTTAAACGATTTAAGAAACAAACCTTTTCATTATTCAGAAAAAGCCTCGAAAGTCTTAGCCGAAAAATGGATTGACACCATTGACATAAAAAATACTTTACAATTCGGAGACGTTGACTTTGACAAAAGCACTACCGACTTCAAAAAAGCTAAAATGTACATAATTGAAGGCAAAACGGTAAAGAACCAGGAAATCATCCTTAAAGTGAGCAATAACGCCGACAAAGCCACTTTGGAAGAGATTGTCAAAAAATAACACTCCCATAATTCGGGATTGCAATCAGTAAAAAAAAGAGGCTAGTTATCAGTACGGTAATTTGCCTCTTTTTTTATTGTACTAGGGTTATTCGCTCCGCGTCAGCGTATACTTGTACCTCCACACCAATCTCGGACAACCGGCACCTATTTTTAAAACCAGGAAATCTCTGTTTTTCCCTCTTTTTTTAAAAAGGCATTCGCTTTGCTGAAATGTTTGTTTCCAAACCATTTTCCCTGATTAGCACTCATGGGCGAAGGATGACCCGATTCCAAAACCAAATGTTTGTTTCGGTCAATCTTGCTGCCTTTTTTGTGCGCAAAAGCGCCCCAAAGCAGAAATACAACCCCTTCCCTTTCATCCGAAACCTTCTGGATTACGGCGTCGGTAAAAAGATTCCATTTCAGCTGTTTATGACTGTTGGGAGTGTCTTTTCTTACGGTAAGCGAAGCGTTCAACAGCAAAATGCCTTGTTTTGCCCAATGTTCTAAATTTCCAGAAGTAGGCATAAAAATCGAATCCAAATCATCATTTATTTCTCTGAAGATGTTTCTAAGCGAAGGCGGAATGCGAACTCCCTCGTTTACCGAAAAGCACAGCCCATTAGCCTCTCCCTCTCCATGATATGGATCCTGGCCGATGATGACCAGTTTCAAATCGGAAAAATCACAATGATTGAAAGCGGAAAAAATTAGGTCTATTGGCGGATAGCATCTATTTTCCTGATACTCGACCCCCAGCTTCTCCATCAACTTAATAAAATAGGGCTTTAGGATCTCATCGGATAATATCGATTTCCACTTGGGATTAAGGTTAATTTGCATAGTAAAAAGTTATGCCGCAAATATAAGCCAAGATTTCCAAGGGGTACACACGCCATAGAAACAAACGACAAAATTTAACGTCCTAACTGTTTTTATTCCTGAATTTATTCTAAATGGAGAACATCTTAAAAGACACAACAATATGCCACATTTTAACACGGATTCTTCGTAACTTTGTTGCCTTACCAGCTTCAATAAAAAATGATATCCATAACCGAAAAAACATTACAAGATTTACAATTTCCTACAGTACTCGAAACCATTTCGACAATATGTAATACAGACATTGGAAAACAAAAAGCGTTAGAAATAACCCCTTTTAAAGACAAAGAATCGCTGATGCAGTCGCTGATGCAGACTTCTGAATATGTTTCCTCCTTCCAAAATAACAATGCGATACCCAATCATGGTTTTGATGCGATCACGCATGAAATTAAATTTCTCGCGATAGAAGATAGCTTTCTTGAGGTGGGTAGTTTCAGAAAAATCGCTAACCTTTCGGCTACGGTTAATTTTATGTTGAATTATTTCAAAAAATTTGATGACTATTACCCTAATTTAAACATTAGGGCCAACGAAGTTGAGTTAACCAAAGAAATAATTACCGCCGTCGACCAAATCGTTGATAAATATGGAGAGATAAAGGACAACGCTTCGCCTGTGCTATTGGATGTTCGAAGAAGTATGAATTCAGTGCGCGGCAAGGTAAACCAAAGCTTTGGAGCCGCCCTAACGCGATACAACAGTTTAGGCTATCTTGACGATATTAAGGAAAGTTTCGTTCAAAACAGGCGTGTTTTAGCCGTTTTAGCTATGTACCGCCGGAAAGTGAAAGGATCCATAATGGGAAGCTCCAAAACCGGAAGCATTGCTTACATCGAACCGGAAGCCACTTTGCAATATTCACGTGAATTAAGTAATTTGGAATACGAAGAGTCGGAAGAGATCATGCGTATTTTGAAGCAATTGTCGAATGACATCCGCCCTTATTTACCCTTGCTTATCCAATACCAAAACTTCCTGAGCGATATCGACGTCATTGCCGCCAAAGCCAAATATGCTAACCGGATTAACGGTATTTTACCACATATCACGGAAAATCGTAGGCTGTACTTTAGAGACGCCTACCATCCCATTTTATACCTGAACAACAAGCAGAAAAATGAAATTACGCATCCGCAGACCATTGAATTGCAGCAGGAAAACAGAATCATCGTGATTTCAGGACCTAATGCGGGAGGTAAAACAATATCCTTAAAGACGGTTGGTTTGCTTCAGTTGATGTTACAATCTGGCATGTTGATCCCGGTTCACGAGCGTTCAGAAACTTTTCTTTTCGACAGGATAATGACGGATATAGGAGACAATCAATCAATTGAAAATCATCTTAGTACATACAGTTACCGACTAAAGAACATGAACTACTTCCTCAAGAAGTGCAATCGCAAAACGATGTTTTTGATTGACGAGTTTGGTACCGGTTCTGATCCGGAACTGGGTGGCGCATTAGCCGAAATTTTCCTCGAAGAGTTCTACCACAGAGAAGCTTTCGGGATCATCACAACACACTATTCAAACTTAAAAATATTGGCTAACGAATTGCCCTTCGCAACTAACGCTAACATGATGTTTGACGAACAGTCATTGGAGCCGATGTACAAATTAGCCTTGGGCCAGGCGGGAAGTTCTTTTACGTTTGAGGTTGCTTTAAAAAATGGAATCCCATTTAGCTTGATCAATCGTGCCAAAAAGAAAATTGAAGTTGGAAAAGTACGTTTTGACAAGACCATCGCCACACTCCAGAAAGAACGATCTAAAATGGAAAAAACTTCCAAAACATTAAAGGAAGAAGAAACCAAAGCGCGCGAAGAAGGCAAGAAATTGGAAACGATCAATGTCAAAATAAAACAGAAATTAGAGAGCTATCAGGAATTGTATGACAGCAATCAAAAGACGATTTATCTAGGCCAAAAAATTGAGGATATCGCTGATAAATATTTCAACAATAAAAGCAAAAAAGATCTTATCGCTGACTTCTTAAAGATCATCGAAATTGAAAACTCAAAACGCAAGAAGGCCACGCCCAAGGAGTCTAAAGCCATTGTTGCAAAGAAAAAAGAAGTGATCGCAGAAGCCACTGTTCATGTTGATGAAATAAGAAAAGAAAAGAAGGAAAAGAAACTGAAACCCGTAATCGAGATACCGAAAGCAATTATACGATTAGGAGATCGCGTTCGAATGCATGACGGAAAAGCCGTAGGAACAATTGACGCTATCGAAAAGAACAAAGCAACCGTAAATTACGGTATGTTTACTTCCAAAGTAAGTATGGATTACCTAGAGCTGGTTGAAGCGGTTAAAAAGGCGAAGTAGGAGTAAGCCAATGTTGCGGTGTTAAGTGTTCAATAACAGAGTAAGTATTTGTTAAATCAAAGTAATTATCATAAGGTAAAAAAATCGAATTAATTGCTAGTTTTGAAACGATTGCGCTAAAACAGAGCAATGCATCTCAGAATCGATATATGTGATGAGACTGCTTTACGCGATGACGAAAAGTTCGCTAGTAGCAATGAAAGAGGACTTCATTCTTAACCATTAATAAAAAATACAGACTGAATATATGCTTAATCTACCAAAAAATAAAAAAGTAATTCTGTTTGATGGAGTTTGCAATCTGTGTAACACAGCTGTACAATTTATAATCAAACACGACAAAAAAGATCTTTTCAGATTTGTTGCCTTACAGTCTGAATTAGGTCAGAGCATTGTCAAGCACATTGGTGTTGATACAAAAAATATGGATAGTATTATTCTTTACGAACCGGGAGTCGCTTATTATGTAAAGTCCGTAGCGGCTTTGGAAATAGCAAAGCGTCTTAGGGGAGTAATAGCGCTCATTTCAATTTTTAAAATTCTCCCAACCGGCTTAAAAGACAGTGTATACGACTATATCGCTAAAAATCGGTACAAATGGTTTGGAAAAAGGGAGCATTGCATGATTCCTACAGCTGAATTGAAGTCAAAATTCTTAGAATAAAAATCCATTACCTAAATTTTATCATGTTATATAAAGGACACAACTCCTGTTTTTGAGACATCATACATGAGAAATATAGCTGTTGTCAAATAGGATAAGAAGTCCATTACTTCTTTTATTGTTTTTGGTTTTGTTGAACCGTCTTTAGTGGCCACGATATTTTTACTAATGAACAAGAAATAAAAAAAGGATATCTAAATTAGATATCCTTTTTTTATTAAATCACATTCAGAATTAGCTTCTGATTAATTTTCGGTATTTTAATCGTTTTGGAGTTAAGTCACCACCCAATCGTTTCTTTTTATTTTCTTCATATTCAGAAAAACCACCTTCAAAATAGTACACTTCCGAATTTCCTTCAAAAGCAAGAATGTGCGTGCAAATTCTATCCAAGAACCATCGATCATGCGAAATCACTACTGCACAGCCTGCAAAACTTTCCAAACCTTCTTCCAAAGCACGTAAGGTATTTATGTCCAAATCATTGGTAGGCTCATCCAGTAACAATACGTTCCCTTCTTCTTTTAATGTCATTGCAAGGTGCAAACGATTACGTTCCCCACCTGAAAGAGTAGACACTTTTTTGTTCTGATCACTTCCTCCAAAATTGAAACGACTTAAATAAGCACGTGAATTCACCTGGCGTCCGCCCATCATAACTAATTCTTGGCCATCGCAGAAGTTTTCCCATATGGATTTATTCGGGTCGATATCGGAATGCGCTTGATCTACGTATGCGATCTTTACAGTCTCTCCAATAACGAACTCTCCGGCATCTGGCTTTTCTTCTCCCATTATCATTCTGAAAATAGTTGATTTACCAGCACCATTAGGACCAATGATTCCAACAATCCCGGCTTGCGGCAAAGTAAAATTCAAGTTGTCATAAAGTAATTTATCACCATATGCTTTGGCAACACCTTTAGCTTCAATAACATTAGTTCCTAAACGAGGACCGTTTGGGATATAAATTTCTAGATTTTCATCTAATGCTTTCTGATCTTCATTTAACAATTTATCGTAGTTCTGCAAACGCGCTTTTTGTTTAGTTTGACGTCCCTTGGCTCCTTGACGAACCCAGTCCAACTCCCGTTCCAAGTTTTTTCTACGTTTTGAAGCTGTTTTCTCTTCCAGTGCCATACGTCCCGATTTTTGTTCCAACCAAGAAGAATAATTTCCTTTCCAAGGGATACCTTCTCCTCTATCCAACTCTAAAATCCAACCTGCCACATTATCCAAGAAGTATCTATCGTGCGTTACTGCAATAACAGTTCCTGAGTATTGCGCCAAATGTTGTTCTAACCAAAGTACACTTTCCGCATCCAAGTGATTCGTAGGCTCATCCAGAAGCAATATGTCCGGTTGCTGCAATAACAAACGACATAAAGCAACACGACGACGCTCACCACCCGAAAGATTTTTAATCGGCGTGTCAGCATCCGGAGTACGTAGCGCATCCATTGCAATTTCTAATTTGGTATCAATTTCCCAAGCACCCAATGCATCAATTTTATCCTGCAAAAGTGCTTGACGGTCCATCAATTTTTCCATTTTTTCGGCATCCTCATACACTTCAGGAAGCCCGAAGCTGTCATTTATCTGATTGAATTCTTCCAATACCGCCATTGTTTCGGCAACACCTTCACGAACAATTTCGATAACAGTTTTGCTGTCATCAATAATCGGTTCTTGTTCCAAGTAACCAACCGTATAACCCGGTGCAAAAACTACGTCTCCTTGGTAATTCTTGTCAGCCCCGGCAATAATCCTTAATAAAGATGATTTTCCAGATCCGTTAAGACCCAAAATACCAATTTTAGCCCCGTAGAAGAAACTTAAATAAATATTTTTTAATACTTGTTTGTCACTGCTTGAGTAGGTTTTACTCAATTTAGACATGGAGAATATTACTTTCTTATCGTCTGCCATTTTTTTTTATTTTTTGTTACTATTCAACATTTAAAATACAACTTAAAGTCTACCCTTAAGAGAGCTAAAAACCCATGCATTAGCCAAGAATCCAACGCCGACAGCAGCAAATCCCCATCCGGAAACATCACTATACTTAAAAGCGCCAAGGCCTATTAGGAGAAATCCCATTAAAATCATTATTAAGGTTGCCCATCCCAATATGGTATTCTTATTCATTCCCATGATTATATCGTATTTTTTGAATTGCAAATATCGTGAATTTTAACCGCTAATTGAAAATATTGTAGAGCATTTCTCGTAACAAATCGGAATGGGACATAGCATTGGCACCGACTCCTTTGCTTTTAACGTCTATATCCCTTAAGGAAGCCACTATCTGACTGACCTTTTTCATTGGGTAATTCTTTAGTGCAACGTCATATTCTTTCATGAAAAAAGGATTAACTCCTATGACTGCGGCAACATTCTTAGGGTTCCTGTCTTTTAGACCGTGGTATTTAAGCAATTGAATGAAAAATCCAAAAACCAAACTCGTGGTAACCACCATTGGATTTTCTTTTGGGTTATTCGCGAAATTCTCTGCAATGGTATACGCTTTAAGTTGGTTCCGCTCCCCTATGGCCTTTCTCAGCTCAAACACATTGAAATCCTTGCTGAACCCTATGTTTTCCTCTATGTCTTTCGCTGTAATTGCACTTCCTTTGGGCAACACAATTTGTAACTTTACGAGTTCATTGTTTATTTTCCCCAAATTATTCCCTAAAAACTCGACCAGCATAGCGTTGGCTTTAGGCTCAATAGTATATTTTTTACTGGCTAATATGCGTTTTATCCAGTCTCCAACCTGATTCTCATATAGCTTTTTACTTTCGTAAACAAGACCAGTCTTTGACAGCAACTTGGTCGTTTTTTTTCGTTTGTCCAAGGTTTTGTATTTATAACAAATGACCAAAACCGTAGTCAGCATCGGATTTTCGGCATAACTTTCGATCTTGTCGATGGTACGGCTAAGGTCTTGGGCCTCTTTGACAATCACCACTTGACGTTCCGCCATCATCGGGTACCGCTTGGCCGTCGAAACTATATCTTCGATTGACACGTCCCTACCGTACAATATGGTTTGGTTGAACCCTTTCTCTTCTTCTGACAACACGTTTTTCTCAATATAATCAGATATAATATCGATGTAATAAGCTTCTTCTCCCATCAGGAAATATATCGGTTTGATATTTCCGCCTTTTATGTCATTTAAAATCTTTATAACCTCGTCCATATTTTTGGTTTAAAGTTTAAAGTTTAAAGTTTGTCTCAACTCATTAAACTTTAAACTAAATAACTATTTTTGCTTCATGCAAAAACTGAATTTTTATTCTTATTCTTTTCGATTCAAAAATAGCGAAAATAAAGTGTCTATTTTTGATGAAATCAGGAAAAAATTCATCGTTCTAACACCGGAGGAATGGGTTCGTCAGCATGTCGTAAAGTTTTTATTAGAAGAAAAAAAGTATCCGAGATCCCATCTAAACGTGGAAAAAGTTCTCAAAGTCAACGGATTGCGAAAAAGATATGACGTAGTAGTTTATAATCCTGACGGTTCAATTTGCGTCTTAATCGAATGTAAAGCACCCGAAATAAAAATTGCGCAAGCCACATTTGACCAGATCGCACGTTACAATATGACCATGAATGCCCAATTTTTGATGGTAACCAATGGCTTGGACCATTATTTTTGCAAAATGGATTTTGAAAATGAAAAATATCAGTTTCTTGCCGGACTTCCAAATTACACTATCTAAACTAACAAAATGAAAATAGCAGTCGTTATCCTCAATTGGAATGGAGTTACCTTACTGGAACAGTTTTTACCCTCAATACTGGGGTTTTCGCCCGAAGCCACCGTATATGTCGCCGACAACGCTTCCACAGACGGTTCCGTTGCGTTTGTCACGGCTAATTTCCCGAAGGTGCAAATTATAAAAAACGATAGCAATTATGGCTTTGCGCGCGGATATAACGAGGCACTGAAACACATAGATGCCGAAATCTACGCCTTGGTCAATTCAGACATTGAGGTGACCGAAAACTGGCTGATACCCATTATAACAACTTTCAAAAAAGAACCGGAAACGGCGATCATCCAACCCAAGATACTAGATTTTAAGAACAAGGGATATTTTGAATATGCCGGAGCTGCGGGTGGCTTCATTGACAAATATGGTTATCCATATTGTCGCGGACGCATTTTTGAAACTTTAGAAAAAGACAACGGCCAGTATGACGATGATTGCGAAATATTCTGGGCATCAGGTGCTTGTTTTTTCATAAGAAGTACAATTTATAGAGAATTGAAAGGTTTTGACAATGATTTCTTTGCACATCAGGAAGAAATCGACTTGTGCTGGCGCGCATTCAATAGGGGGCACAAAATAAAATTCAATCACAAATCCGTGGTGTACCATGTGGGAGGCGCGACCTTGCAACAAGGCAATCCGAAGAAAACTTTTTTGAATTTCAGAAATTCTTTGTTAATGTTAACTAAAAACTTACCAAAGGAAAAGTTATATTTAGTCTTGTTTAGCCGTATGCTACTGGACGGAATAGCGGGAATTCAATTTATTTTTAAAGGAAATTTTTCTCATTTTGTAGCTGTTCTAAAAGCACACGGTTCTTTTTACAGTTTATATTCAACAACTTACAAAAAGAG
>JBLIHD010000053.1:0-8950 GCA_047636335.1 Flavobacterium sp. | reverse complement strand
TAAAGATTTTTTCATGGAATTGAACTACTCTCATTTTCCAGTTCTTGAAGAGGGCATTTTCATTGGCAATATCTCCTCTGACGATATCGAAACTTTCGATAATGATAAAAAAGTAAAGGATTACAGATACACTCTCGAAACTTTTTTTACTAAAGTAGACTCCATATGGATTGAAGTTCTGGAAATTTTTGCAAAAAACCGCACAAATTTAATTCCCGTTTTAGACGAAAACAACAACTATGTTGGCTATTATGAAATAGAAGATATTATGAGTTTTTTTCACCAAACACCGTTTTTAAAAGAACCTGGAAGAATCATAAAAGTTAAAAAAGGAGTCTTGGATTATTCGATGAGCCAAATAACCCAAATAGTGGAAAGCAACAATGGCAAGCTCTTAGGTCTATTTATTTCTGAATCAGACATAAGTACTATTGAAGTGACCATTAAAATAAACACAGGCCCCATCAATGAAATTATCCAAACTTTCAGAAGGTATGGTTATGAAATCACATCTGAACACCACGAAGACAATTACATCAATACATTAAAAGAACGTTCGGACTATTTAGACAAATACCTTAATATGTAATTGTTTATTCGGTTATTTGTTTAACCGTAATTTATCAAATCAAAAATTAATAAGCAAACGATTAAATATCCTAATGAAAGTAGCCATTTACGGACAATATTACCAGAACAGTACGGAGCCAATTATAAGAGACATTTTCGTTTTTTTTAATCAAAACAACGTAGAATTAGTTATTGAGGCTAATTTTTTGGAGATGCTATATGAAAAAGAGATTATCAAAAAAGAGTACAATACTTTTTCGTCTCACACGGAATTAGACGAAAGCTTCAATATGTTGATAAGTATTGGAGGCGACGGCACTATTTTGCGGGCGGCTACCTTGGTTCGCGATTCAGGCGTGCCAATTTTAGGGGTAAATGCCGGTCGATTGGGTTTTCTCGCAACTGTCCAAAAAGAGAACATTGATGAGTTTCTTCAACTTGTTATCGATAAAAAATATACCCTTTCAAAAAGAACGTTACTTAGTTTGTCTTGCGACCCGCCTAACGAGGCACTTCAAGATATCAATTTTGCCATGAATGAAGTTTCTGTGAGTCGCAAGGACACCACCTCGATGATCACTATTGACACTTATTTAAATGGTGAAGTTTTAAATTCCTATTGGGCAGATGGATTAATAATATCAACTCCAACGGGATCAACGGGCTATTCCCTTAGTTGTGGCGGACCAATACTCACCCCGGACGTGAAAGGCCTGGTGATCACCCCGATCGCGCCACACAACCTAAATGCAAGACCCCTTGTCATCCCCGACGAAACAGAGATTAGGTTAAAAGTATCCGGCAGGGAAGAAAATTATTTGGTTTCATTGGACTCCAGGATCACTTCAGTTGCTAACGAATCCATATTGACCATAAAAAAGACACCTTTTCAAATAAACATGGTGGAAATAATCGACGAAACATTTTTAAAAACCCTCCGCACCAAATTACTTTGGGGTGAAGACAAAAGGAATTAAGTCTTTTTTACTGCAGCGCTATACGATTTAACCTTTTTTTTTCGTTTTGCTTAAATAACTTCAATTTATATCAATCAGTCTGTCCGCACATGAAATAATAATGACATTTAACACATTGAATATTGATTCCTAGTGATAATTATTATATTTGCACGCAATTTTAAATCAAAATGACTAAAATTTTCAGCTTATTTATATGCATATTCACGAGTATAGTCATGCAATCTCAGATACATGAAGTTGGAGTATTTCTAGGCGGAAGCAACTACATAGGAGATGTAGGACTTACCACTTATATAGCTCCCAATGAGCCCGCATTTGGTATACTTTATAAGTGGAATAAAAGCCCGAGGCATTCCTATCGCTTTTCCTATACACAATCAAAAATATCCTCCAGTGATCTTGATTCGCAAGAACCAGCCAGAAGTCAAAGAAGGTATCGTTTTGAAAATAGCGTAAAAGAAGTATCTTTAGGACTTGAATTCAATTTTTTTGATTTTAATCTCCATGAATTTGGGAACAAAATCACCCCATATGTATATTCCGGAGTAAGTTATTTTAGCTATAACGAACTCTATGTTCTTTCAGGAGAAACAAAAGTTGACGAAAGTGCAAATTCATTTGCCATCCCGATGATTTTGGGCGTGAAGTCAAGAATTTCGCGCAGTTTAATTCTGGCATTGGAAATTGGAGCGCGTTACACACTTACTGACAATCTTGACGGGAGCAACCCCAAGAATGAAAGTTTGAAAAAATTACAATTTGGAAATATAAATAATAATGATTGGTACGTTTTTTCAGGGTTAACATTAACGTATACCTTTGGCGAAAAACCATGCTATTGTGCAGACTAAAAAAATGGATTTACTACTAAATATAGACACGGATAATTTACCCCGACATTTAGCCATAATTATGGACGGAAATGGGCGATGGGCTAAACAACAGGGACTATTGAGGGCTTTTGGGCATGAGAGCGGGACAAAATCCGTAAAAATCATAATTGAAGCTTGCGCAAGATTAGGAATAGCGAACTTAACCCTCTACGCATTCTCAACCGAGAACTGGAACAGACCTAAACTGGAAGTCGACACTTTGATGAAAATATTGATCAAATCATTAAAAAAAGAACTTCTGACATTACAAAACAACAACATCAAATTGAACACCATAGGCAATTTGGAAAAAATGCCGCAATCCGCTCAAAATGAACTCCTCGATGTGATTGAAAAAACCAAAAACAATACCAAGATGACTCTAACACTGGCGTTGAGTTATGGATCAAGAGAAGAAATTGTAAACGCCGTAAAGATCATCAGCGATAAAGTTAAAAATAATATAATTTCAATAGACTCTATTGACGATTCAATTATAAATGAGCATCTTTACACGCGAAATTTGCCGGACGTAGATTTATTAATAAGAACAAGTGGAGAACATAGGATAAGTAATTTTCTGCTGTGGCAAATAGCCTATGCAGAATTGTATTTTACTGATGTATTGTGGCCTGACTTTAAAGAAGAAAATTTATATGAGGCTATTATTAGTTATCAAAAAAGAGAACGTAGATTTGGAAAAACAAGTGAACAAATTAAATAATTTTTTAGTGTTGAATAAAAGTATAAAAGCAGTCCTTATCCTTCTAATTTTTGGGAGTTTTTCACAAATAACAGCTCAAGACAGAGTCCCTTTTGATCAAGGTAAAAAATACATACTAGCCGACGTTGTCCTCACAAACAAAATCACTTTCAATGACCAAACCGTTGTCACTTTTGCCGGGCTTGAAAAAGGACAAGAAATCACGATTCCTGGCGAACAAATAAGCAACGCGATAAAAAAACTAGGAAAACTAGGGCTTTTTGATGAGATTTCATTTTACATAAACAGAATCCAAAATGATAGCATATATCTTGATTTGGAAATTAATGAGCTGCCTAAATTAGGTAATGTTAAGTTTGTAGGTATTAAAAAAAGTAAAACTGACGCTTTAATTAAAGACAACAGCTTGACCAAAAGCAAAGTTGTCAATGAAAACCTTATTACGACAACAAAAAACTACATAGAAAACAAATATAAAAAAGACGGTTACTACAATACCAAAGTAAATATAAACGTTGTTAAAGACACCTCAACAGTAAACCAAGTCAATATGGTGGTAAACGTCGACAAGGGTGAAAAAATAAAAATTGACGAAATTGATTTTATTGGTAATGAAAAAATATCTGACAGAAGCTTGCGAAAAGCAATGAAAGACACCAAGCAAAAAAATATATTTCGCATATTAAAAGCTTCAAAATTCATAAAAGCAAAATATAAAACAGATTTAGAAAAAGTTATCGCATCCTATAAAGAGCAAGGATACAGAGATGCTAGAATACTATCTGATTCCATTACCTTCAATAAAGACAAAAATGCATTATTTATAAAGATAAATGTAGAAGAGGGAGATAAGTATTATTTTGGAAACATTAAATTTTTAGGAAACACAGTTTATTCAGATCAATTATTAGGGAAATATCTAGGTGTCAATAAAGGGGAAACCTATAATGGTGTACTTCTTGAAAAAAGAATTGCGGACAAGTCGAAACCTGACGGGGAAGACATTACGAATTTATATCAAAATAGCGGATATTTATTCTCCACCGTTAATGCTGTAGAAGTCAAAACAGTCAACGATACGATTGATTTTGAAATAAGAGTAAATGAAGGTCCATTGGCATACTTCAATAAAATTACCGTTGTCGGAAATGACAAAACGAATGACCGTGTAATTTACCGAGAGCTAAGAACAAAGCCAGGAGAAAAATACAATAAAGAATTACTTATAAGAACAATTCGTGAAATCGGACAGTTGGGATTTTTTGATCCCGAAGCCATAAACCCTGACTTCAAAAATGTTGATGCTGCTGCAGGTACCGTGGATATCGAATACCAACTTGTGGAAAAAGGTTCTAGCCAGATTGAACTTCAAGGGGGTTACGGCGGAGGCGGTTTCATCGGGACGGTAGGGTTGTCATTTAACAATTTTTCTGCTAGAAATATGTTTAATAAGGAAGCTTATAAACCTCTGCCCATGGGTGACGGACAAAAAGTATCACTAAGACTACAAGCAAGTACCTATTTCCAAACATACAGTGTGTCATTTTCAGAACCTTGGTTTGGACAAAAGAAGCCTGTACAGTTTAGCTCTTCTATATCATACAGTAAACAATTTTTAAATAATTTTGCAACTCAAAGAGTAGACAAAGATAAAAATTTTAATATATTAACTTTATCTGTTGGATTAGCTAAAAGATTAACAGTACCGGATGACTTTTTTGTGTTGTCACAATCGGTAAGCTACCAGCATTATGATTTACAAAACTACAACACTGGGTTGTTTACATTTGGAAATGGAGCTTCGAGAAACTTTGCTTACACTGTAGGACTAACAAGAAATAATAAAGGCGTTAATCCAATTTTTCCAACCTCTGGCTCGGAATTCAGCCTTTCTGCTAAATTAACTCCACCCTATTCATTACTAAACGGAATAGACTATGCTACCTTGGGGGATAAAGAAGAATATAAATTAAAGAACACTGTCAACAGGTCAAATCAAGTTGATGCAAACGGTAATACCGTTAACATAGGTGACTACATTGATGCTGCCGGCAACAAAGTATTCAATTATCAGGATGCTGCAGCAGACCCTGCAAAAGTGGATCAAAAGAAATTTAATTGGCTGGAATATTATAAAATAAAATTCAAAGCGGATTGGTATACCAAAGTTTATGGTAAATTAGTACTGCGAACGTTAACGGAATTCGGTTTCTTAGGCGCCTACAATCAGGACCGAAGCATCGTCCCCTTTGAAAGGTTCTATGTAGGAGGAGATGGGCTTGCCAATTTCGCAATGGATGGAAGAGAAACGGTACAATTGAGAGGGTACCCAAACAACTCATTAACACCGATAAATAAAAATGGAGAACAAATTGGAGCAACGGTATACAATAAGTTTTCATTAGAAATGCGTTATCCAATAACATTAAAATCCTCGGCATCTATTTATGCATTGGCATTTTTGGAAGCAGGTTCTTCATATGAGGATTTTAAAAGTTATAACCCATTTGCATTAAACAGATCCGCAGGAGTTGGATTACGTGTGTTTATGCCCGCATTTGGATTATTAGGTATCGATTTCGGTAAAGGTTTTGATGCTCTGCCAGGGCAAACACAGCCAAATGGATGGGAAACCCATTTCATTATTGGACAACAATTTTAAAAGAATGCATTAAGATTTTCTAATATCAAAAGCTATGAGAAAACATTTTTTAATTCCTATTCTAGCGTTGATCGTGGTAAACACTATTCAATCACAAACCAGAGGAACCAAAATAGGCTACATAGATATGGAGTACATTTTACAAAATGTACCCAACTATACTGAAGCCAATGTCCAATTAGAGCAAAAAGCACAAAAATGGAAACAAGAAATTGAATCCAAGAAAATCGAAATTGATAAAATAAAAGAGGCCCTCAAGGCAGAAAAAGTCTTATTGACCAAAGGACTGATCGAGGAAAGAGAGATGGAGATCAAGTTTCTTGAAAATGAAATGTTAGATTTTCAGCAAAAACGATTTGGAGCGAACGGAGATTTGATGACACAAAAATCCATGTTGGCAAAGCCAATACAAGATCAAGTGTTTACTGCGGTGCAAGATATTGCCGAAGCAAAAAGGTATGATTTCATATTCGACAAATCATCCGATCTAACGATGCTTTTTTCAGCAAAGAGGTATGACGTTAGCGATCAGGTTTTGCGGGTTTTGAACAGGGCAGAAAAAAGGGAGCAGCTTACTAAAAAACAGCTTGAAGCCGAAGACGCCAAAGATGCCAAAGAAGACGCAATTGATGAAAACCCAGCCCTAGCTGAACGAGAAAAGGCATTAGAGGAAAGAAAAATTGCAAAAGACCAAGTCATAGCTGACCGAAAATTAGCCCAAGAGGCAAAGAAACAAGAATTCGAGGAAAGACGGCAAAAAATACTTGCGGATAGAGAAGCTAAAAAAAATGGCACGGTTTCTGCCTCTCCTAAAACAGAGGACAATAAAGCGACCACAAGCGACGATAAAGAAACTGCAAAATCAGCTGCTGAAGAAGCCAGACAAAATCAAATTGACACAAGGGCAAAAACATTGGAAGATCGTAAGAAAGTTATCGAAGAACGCAAAAAAGCAGTAGAAGAAAGACGTGCAAGAATGCTTGAAGTACGAGACTCCATAAAAAAATCAAGAGAAGACCAGGTTAAACTAAAACAATAATTAATTACTAAACATTTTAAAAACGATGAAACAAATCAAAACTTTATTAATTGCTGCATTACTTATGTTCGGAGCAAATCAAACTATTAACGCACAAGCTAAGACAGCACATGTTGATGTAAGTGAAATTATGGCAAAAATGCCCGCAATGTTAGATGCTCAAAAACAATTGGAAACATTAAGTGGAACTTATGATTCCAATTACAAACAAATGGTTGAAGAATATCAGGCAAAGTTAAAAAAATACGAAGCAGAGTCTCCTACTGTTACTGAAGCTGTAAACGGCACTCGTTCTAAAGAAGTTCAAGATATGCAAAAAAGAATTGTAGACTTTAGAGATAATGCTCAAAAGGAATTACAACAAAAGGAATCTGATATCGTAAAACCGCTAATGGAAAAAGTTAGAGCTTCAATACAAAAAGTAGGAAAAGCCAAAGGATTTCAATATGTATTGGACGGTTCAACTCTTTTACTTGCTGACGGTCCAGACTTGACTGCTGACGTGAAAAAAGATTTAGGTTTCTAGGTCGATACAAAGAACTATATTTTAAAAAACCGCTCATCCAAAATAAGGGATCGAGCGGTTTTTTTTTGTAATAAAATTATTTAGGATATATAAACTAGAGAACTTAACTTTGTTTTGATGGACAACAGCAAACCAATAGGTATTTTCGACTCAGGCATAGGAGGCACTTCAATTTGGAAAGAAATCCATAATTTGCTTCCCTATGAAAAAACAATATACTTGGCCGACAGCAAGAATGCACCCTACGGACAGAGATCCAAAAAAGATATCATTGCCTTAAGCATAAAAAATACAGACCTATTACTTGAAATGGGCTGTAAATTGATCGTTGTTGCCTGTAACACGGCGACCACTAATGCTATCCGGGAATTAAGAGAAAAGTATGATGTTCCGTTCATTGGTATTGAACCAGCCTTAAAACCTGCCGTAGCGAATTCTAAGAAGCAAATTATAGGAATCCTAGCAACACAAGGTACGTTAAACAGCGAGCTGTTCAACAAAGCTACCGAAATGTTTCGCAACACTAAAATAGTGGAACAGGTGGGCCATGGCTTAGTGCAATTAATTGAGAACGGGAATATGAATTCTCCCGAAATGACAAAACTCCTTCACGCCTACTTAGCGCCCATGATCGAAGCCGATATCGATTATTTAGTGCTGGGTTGTAGCCACTATCCTTATCTTATCCCCCAAATAAAAAATATTCTTCCAGACCACATCCAGATTATTGATTCAGGCCGAGCGGTCGCCAAACAAACACAAACCATCTTACGGGAAGAAGTGGGTATTTCATCAACGATAGATAACGAGTCCATTTTCTATACCAATACAAACCGAAAAGTGCTCAAGGGAATTCTGGAGAACAAATATGAGGTTATTGAAAAAGATTTTTAGCTCTTTTCAAACTATACTTCTTTAAACCAACTGGAATACATAACATAATTATCTGATATACGGGCGATTTCCCCCGCAAAATTGGATTGGTCAATGTCTTTCACCTTTTTGGCGGGAACACCTGCCCAAATGGAGCCAGATTCGACAATTGTGTTTTGAGTTATTACCGCTCCCGCAGCAACAATAGAATTGCTTTGGACTATGCAGTTATCCATAACTATGGCTCCCATTCCTATCAAAACATTATCGTAGATGGTACAACCATGAACTATGGCATTGTGACCGATTGACACGTTATTCCCTATAATAGTTGGATGCTTTCTATAAGTACAATGTAGTATGGCCCCGTCTTGGATATTTACCTTATTTCCAATTTTAATAAAATTGACGTCTCCTCTAATAACTGCGTTAAACCAAACACTGCATGAATCCCCGAAACTTACGTCCCCAACAATCGTTGCATTTTCGGCCACGTAACAATCCTCCGGTATTAAGGGGGTTTTCCCATTGACAGATTTTATTAACATTAAAATATATAATTTAGAATTAATTAATGGCAGGACATTTACATTCATATTTCACCGGTTTGCAGAACAAATCGACGCCCAAAGTAATTTGATGAAAACCGCCAGTGTCAAACTTCACAGGACCCGTTACATGTGAATACGTATAGGCAAACATAA
>JBLIHD010000052.1:0-8975 GCA_047636335.1 Flavobacterium sp. | reverse complement strand
AAAAAAGTTACCGGTCTCTCCCCTTCCCATTTCAAAAACATGAAAGATAAAAGACGATTTCCAATTGAAGAAATTGGAAACAAAAGTAACATCATCCAAAATAAGGTAAAATAAAGTTCTCAAGCTATCATGAAATTAATCTCAGATAAAAAATTTCAAGTCTACTATATACTTATTGCTATAATATTGGCATCCGTTTTGGCGATTTTTTATTACAATAATCTAAAAGTGCAATCAACCAGTGAATCCGCAGAGGTTGCACAGGAAATATTGCGTAAAAACGATAATGTCCTTTTGGACATTCTCGATATCGAAACTGGCACAAGAGGTTATATCATCTCAGACAATAACCTTTTCCTGGAAACTTTCAACAATGCAGTAAGAGCTCTGAATAGTAACTTAGCCGGTTTGTCAGTGCTAACCAAAGACAATCCTAAACAACATCATCAAGTAACTTCCCTGAAATTAAAAACAGCTGAAAAACTAATTCTGATTAAAAAATTACTAGATGACCGTAATACAAACTTATTAGATGAAAACGAAAAAATAGAGATTCTTAAAAAAGGAAAAGTTGTTACTGACGAAATAAAGGATATCATTTCCACTATTAATTTTGATGAATACAGTTCTCTAAAACAAAGGAAAATAGAAAATGAAAACAGCAGTAACAATTCAGAAATACTCTTTTTCCTACTCTTGATTTTAATATTCGTAATATTATCCCTTGTCTTTATCATAGTTAAAAATTTAAAAATTAGAAATGATGAACTAGAAGCCTTTACCGCTTCCCAAAAATTGCTTTCCAATTATTCCCTTAGTCTGATTGAAGCGAGCAAAGATCCACTGGTTACCATAAGTATAAATGGTCAGATTACCGACATGAACGAGGCAACGGTCAAAATAACCGGTTTCGATCGTGAGCAACTGATCGGCTCGGATTTCCTTAATTATTTCACTGAACCACAAAAGGCTCAAGAAGTTTACCAAGAAGTATTTGCAAAAGGATTCGTGTCCGATTCGCCCCTTACGATTCGCCATAAAGACGGGGAATTAACTGATGTTTTATTTAACGGATCCGTTTACAAAGATGATAAGGGAGTTGTATTAGGTATAGTAATTGTAGCCCGTGATATCGCTGAACAGAAATGGGCATTAGATTTACGAATTGCCAATAGGGAGCTTGCTTTTCAAAATGTAGAGAAAGAAAAAAGAGCTGCTGAATTGTTCATCGCTAATGAAGAACTTGCTTTTCAAAATACAGTTAAAGAAAAACAGGCTGCAGCGTTAGTAATTGCCAATGAAGAACTGCTGTTTCAAAACGATGAAAAAGAAAAACGAGCAGCGGAACTATACCTTGCAAATACAGAACTTATATTTCAAACCGGAGAAAAAGAGAAAAGAGCGGCTGAATTAGTTATTGCGGGCATCGAACTTGACTTTCAGAATAAAGAGAGAGAGAAACGGGAAATTGTAAATAAAGAGCTCAAATCACTTGGAGACTCCGCAAAATTAGCTTCACAATATTCTCTGAGCTTGATCGAAGCAAGCCGCGATCCGCTAGTAACAATTAGCATCGAAGGCAAAATTACTGATATGAATGAGGCCACTGTAAAAATCACTGGCTTGGAACGCGAAAAACTAATAGGCTCTGATTTCTTTACCTATTTTACTGAACCGCAAATGGCTCGGGAAGTATATCAGGAAGTTTTCGCAAAAGGATCCGTAGCAGATTCTCCGCTAACGCTTCGACATAAAGATGGTAAATTGACTGACGTATTATTCAATGGATCCGAATACAAAGACGAACAGGGAAATGTGCTAGGTGCAGTTGTTGTAGCGAGGGATATCACAGACCAAAAAATAATCGAAACAGAGCTGATAGAAGCCAAAGTCTTTGCCGAATTGGCGACAGGAATTGCAGAGGGAGAAAAAAGGAATGCTGAACATGCAACCTTAATTGCCGAAAATGCCGTTAAAGCAAAACAGCAATTTTTATCAAATATGAGCCATGAAATACGGACTCCAATGAATGCAATTATCGGATTTACAAAAGTTGTGTTAAAAACAGATTTATCTGAAAAACAAAAAGAATATTTAACAGCTATAAAAATGAGTGGTGATGCACTAATTGTGCTTATTAACGATATTCTTGATTTGGCAAAAGTTGATGCTGGCAAGATGACTTTTGAAAAAATCCCTTTCAAACTAAAATCTTCGATTACATCAATGCTCCATTTGTTTGAAACAAAAATTCAAGAGAAAAATTTAAAATTAATCACAGAATACGACCCTAAAATTCCCACCACACTAATTGGAGATCCTGTTCGTTTGCACCAAGTCATTTTAAATCTGGTCAGTAATGCCGTGAAATTCACTACTACAGGAAAAATCACCGTGAGTGTTCGTTTGATTGATGAAGACGAAGAAAATACGACTGTAGAATTTGCGGTTACCGATACCGGTATTGGTGTTCCTAAAGAAAAAATAACTCAAATATTTGATTACTTTCAGCAAGCTTCTAGCGAGACCTCTAGACTTTATGGTGGTACCGGATTGGGACTCGCAATTGTGAAACAATTAGTAGAACCTCAAGGTGGTACTATAAATGTAAAAAGTGAAGTTGGTGTGGGAACTAAGTTCAGTTTTAGACTGAACTTCCAAAAAACAGAACTCGACGCAGAACTCGATACAGAAATCCTTGAACTGGACTCTGAAGTAAATAATATAAAAGTTTTAGTTGTTGAAGACATCCCTCTGAATCAGTTGTTGATGAAAACGCTTTTAGATGATTTTGGATTTGAACGTGACATTGCGGAAAACGGCGAAATAGCTATCGAAAAGCTAAGGAACGAGAACTATGATATCATTTTGATGGATTTACAAATGCCGGTAATGAATGGGTTTGAAGCAACTGAATATATTAGAGAAACATTAAATTTACAAATCCCCATTATAGCTTTAACAGCCGATGTGACAACAGTCGATTTAGCAAAGTGTAAGTCTGTAGGTATGAACGATTATATTGCAAAACCAGTTGATGAGCGATTATTATACAGTAAAATTGTAAACATTGTCAGGAAGTCTTCGACAAGAAAATCTAACGAACTTAAAAGAAAAGATATGCCGAAAAAGCAAAAATGTATCAACTTAGAGTACTTGAACGTTCGAACAAAGTCAAATCCAAAATTAATAATGGAAATGATAGCTGCGTATTTACAGCAAACACCACAATTAATAAAGACAATGAGCCAAAGTTTGCAGAACGAGGATTGGCAATTACTGAAATCATCCGTTCATAAGATGGTCCCTTCCTTTTCAATAATGGGCCTGAGTCCAGAATTTGAAGATATGGCAAAAAAAATACAAGACTCCGCCATAACCCACGAAAATACGGCCGAAATAAATGACTTGGTTTTACAGCTTGAAAACATCTGCAATCAAGCCTGTCAAGAATTAGAAATAGAATTTAATAATATAAAAAACACAAACTAATGAAAAACGATAACAAAATAAAACTCTTTTTAGTTGACGATGATGCCGTTTTTCTAAAATCATTAGAAATAGAGTTTCTTCATAATACTGATTTTATTGTAGAAACATATGCAACCGGTGAACTTTGCATTGCCAATTTAGGAAAAAAACCGAATGTGATCATTCTTGATTATCACTTGGATGGTATCGATAAAAATGCAATGAACGGAATTGAAACATTAGATAAGATTAAAGAGTTTGATGCTGACATACCAGTTGTCATGTTATCATCCCAGGACAAAATTGATGTAGCCATTAGCTGCATGCACCACAAAGCTTTTGATTACGTTGTAAAAAGCGAGACCGCTTTTTTACGTCTTCAGAAAAACATCACAGCCTTTTTTCATTTTGAAAGAATCGAAAAAGAATTAAACTGGTATATGGCTAGAATGTAAATTCAGATACTTTATAGAAAAACTAAATACAAAAGTAAAAAAGAGCGATTTCCCTTAATTAAGGGAAATCGCTCTTTTTTTTAAGAAAACGTCAAAAATAGCAACATGCATTACTTTCCCTACTATCAATAAAAATATAGTAACGCTTATGCACATAAATCCTCCTTGAAATAAATGAGGTGAATTTTGTTGCAAGTAATAAAATACTTACCAACAAAAGTAATTTACTATTGACACTATAAATTCAAAGTGATGTTATAAATTTAAAAAAAACCTCTCAGCACCTGACATACAGCATTTTTTTTATGCTTAAATAATTGATGTCTTCTCCAAATGTAGTAATAATTAAAAGTTAGTACAAAAAAACATAACTTATTGATAATGAATTTATTATATTTGAAATTCAAACTTTAGATTGACCTCAGCTCAGTAAATTATCGGCGATGTCTTCTACTATTTTATAAATTAAAATTAAATACTATGTCTATTCAAACAACAAACCCTGCAACAAATAAAGTGGTAAAATCATTTGATGAAATGACTGACCAACAAGTTCAACAAGCTATGGCTCTTTCTGACAATACTTTTAACGAGTGGAAAAATACAAGTTTCGAACAACGCGCAACCCTACTTCATAAAGTTGCAAAATTAATGCGCGACAGAAAAAGTGAACTTTCTAAATTAATAACACTTGAAATGGGTAAAATAATTTCGCAATCAGAGGGCGAAATTGATTTAAGTGCGAATATTTTCGACTATTATGCTGATAATGGCGCTACATTTTTGGCAGACACAAAGTTAAATCCAGAATCAGGGGAAGCCTTCATTAGAAATTCTCCAAAAGGAGTAATATTTGGTATTATGCCTTGGAATTTTCCTTTTTACCAAGTAGCTAGATTTGCAGCTCCAAATATTATGGTAGGGAATACCATTCTATTAAAGCATGCGTCCATGGTGCCGCAATGCGCTATAGCCATAGAAAAGTTATTTATAGAGGCTGGAGCGGCAGAGGGAATATACACTAACCTTATGATTTCTGGCAAAAGAAGTTCCGCGTTGATAAGCGATAAAAGAATCAAAGGAGTATCATTAACCGGTAGTGAAGCTGCTGGTTCCAGCGTAGCGGAAGCGGCAGGCAGAAACTTAAAGAAATCAGTACTTGAATTAGGCGGTAGTGATGCTTTTATTATTTTAGAAGATGCAGATATTGATGAAGCGGTCGAAATGGCTATCCTAGGGAGAATGAATAATAATGGGGAAAGCTGTATTGCATCCAAAAGGTTTATCGCACTGGCAGCTATTGCAGATGAGTTTTTAGATAAATTTAGTAAAAAAATAGCCGCTCTTAAAGTAGGTGATCCGATGGATCCTGAAACCCAAATTGGCCCACTCAGTAGTGAAGGTGCATTAATAGATATTTTGGACCAAGTCAAAAGATTTGAAAAAGCTGGGGCAACTGTTTTAGTTGGTGGAAAAAGAGCTTCAGACGTTGGTGCTTATATGCAACCAACACTTTTGACTAACCTAAAGAGAGGCGAACCTATTTTTAAGGAGGAGTTATTTGGTCCTGTAGCGTCCTTTTACATAGTAGAAGACGAGCAAGAAGCTATCGACCTAGCTAATGATTCCCCGTTCGGATTAGGCGGCTCAATTTATACTAAAGACATGAAAAGAGCACTTAAAATAGCCGATCAAATAGATACAGGAATGATATTTATTAATAAACCTACCTGGACTAGTCCAGATTTGCCTTTTGGAGGAACAAAAGGCTCTGGATATGGACGCGAACTCTCTGAATTAGGAATCACCGAGTTTGTAAATAAAAAATTAATTAGAATTACTTAATTCCAAATACCCTACAGAATAGTGTTTCAATAAACAAAAAGTGTTGGTTTTTATTTTGTAGATTATAGAACAATAAGCCGATAATTACAAAAGAATTATCGGCTTATTAATTAAATCCCGATACGTAAATGATGTAACTTTTTCTTGAAATAATATAAAACTTATTGCCAATAAGTTATTTACTTTTGACACCATAATTAACAACAGGCCAATTGTTTGCGTATATAAGGCTAAAACAACCTTGAAATCATAGTATCGCTTTCTGACGAATCTGTTAAAAGAAGATACCCCTTCAAAAATTGGTAATGAAATTAATAATTTTAAAAATAAGATTATGAATCTTAAAAGAATCTTCGGCGCATTACTTACGGCCCTTGGAATAGGTGCGCTTATTTATGCTGCCGTATTGTTTACCAACACATCAGGAAGTAATCAAGATATCAAATCGCTAATCACTTACGGAACCCTAGGTTTACTATTTTTTACTTCGGGAATTAGCTTAGTGCGCACGACAAAAGATCAATCTTAACTAAAACCTGCTTTAGTTCGCCTTTTATTCTTGAAACGCAAACTGGATTTAGCTTCAAGAATAAAACAACACTAAAAATAATTATATGAACACAAAGACTTTAGGAATAATAACAATAATTATTGGAGCAATCATGATATTTTACACAAGCTTTAACTATGTTACCACCGAAAAAGTAGTTGACATAGGTCCCATCGAAATAAATCAGCAGAAATCCCATCCAGTAGAATGGTCGCCTATCGTTGGTGTAATTTTGGCTATAGGCGGAGTAGTACTTGTGCTACGAAATAAAAAAAGTTAGGTCAGGATTGAAAATTTCTTTTAAGTCGAAAACTTTAATAACCAATTTAGATAAATGAAAAAGATAAAATTAAATTTAATTTCAAAAAAAATATTGATGGCACTACTAGTATTAATGACAGCGATGTCATACACTTCTTGCGCCAAAAAAGTGGCTTTCCAAACCTCCACTGTTGTTCCTGCCGCCCGCGGGGATGTCAAAATAAAAAAGGATGACAATAAGAATTATGTAATTCAAATTGAATTGGAAGATCTGGCTGAAGTAAGCCGATTGGACCCCCCAAAAAAAGCCTACGTAGTTTGGATGGAAACTGAGAATTCAATGGTAAAAAATATAGGCCAAATAAAAAGCGATTCAAATTTTTTGTCATCAAAACTTAAGGCTTCCTTCGAGACGGTAACGCCGGTGAAACCATCCAGAATATACATTACAGCAGAAGATAACGCTGACGTTCAACTTCCAGGTGATCAATTGATCATGGAAACAAATAAATTTTAAATCCTTTGTCCACTTCGCAAAGCAAATAGATTACATTAAAAACTATTGATCTATATAAATTATTGAATTTATCCCAATTAACATTAAAGGGATGTCACTGCTAAAATTGGTTTGGTTAAGGGCTATCGTAAAAATTAGCCCTTTTTTTATGCTTAAATCTCAGCTTTTCAAATTACAGAAATATATTGCACCAAAAAAGAGTGAAAAATCCAATTTTTAAACTAAGGATATCGGCAAATTATTAAAAATGACTTTCAATGGTTAGAATGATAAAGACCCTTTCAAACAAAGTGCAGTCATGATCTATTATTTCAGTAACGCAAATCCTGCATTCATTTATGGCGTTGCGGCATGGGTCATTATAATTTATTATGGGTTTCGTGTCCTTCAATGATTCTCGTTTTTGGTGCTAAATTTATGGCTAATTATGACAGAGTCTATTCAGGCGATGTAGCGCCTACAGAAATTGCTTAAGCATACACTTCGCTAACTAAATAGTTAGGTTTAATTCCTTTAATTAATAGCTTCTCAATTAACTCCCAACTACTCGCTTGGACCTTTTATTTTTTATCAATTTTTTAGACAGGAACGCCAGTATCATTTTTTTATGACTTATTGACTGCTAAACTTTATGAAAATATGCTTTAAACTCTCTAATCTGTAAATTATGTAATATTTCCATGAAGTTATATAACAAATTTTCAGTTTTAATGGAAGAGATTTATGATATGTTAACTAGTCTTAGTAAAGCTTGTTTCGTAAAATTTCACAAACAAAAAATAAATACCATGAAAACAGTTAAAAAATTAGGAATTTGGATGGATCATTCCATTGCATATTTAATGGAATTCACAAACAGTCCTTTCGAAATAAAAACGATTGAATCCAACTTTTCAGTTGAGGAGAAAGAACTACAGTTGTCAAAAGCTCCCGCTTTATTGATTAATGAGGAAAAACACATTTTACATGAGTACTATAATAAAATCGGCGACGCCATAAAAAACTATAAGCAAATAGTACTTTTTGGTCCATCTGACGCAAAAGTTGAATTCTTTGATGTTTTAAGCGAAGATGAACGTTTCCTGAAAATAAAATTTGAAATTAAGGAAACCGATAAAATGAGCATGCATCAGCAACACGATTTTATTTTGGAATACTTCGCAAATAAATAATGCCAGAACCAAAAGTTATAAAACAGCTTAAACTGGCACCGAGAAATCGCTTCGAAAAAAAGCCTTTGAGAGTTTTCAAAAACAAGTCAGGTATCCAATAAGGAACTTAGCAACGAAATTATAAAACTGGGGGAAACCACTGCGGCAGAAAAAAACATGGAGGGTTTTTCTGTAACTTCTGGCTAAAGACAACAAAACTGATTATATCAGACGATTTAAACGATATCATGTACTTACTGTGGACGAAATGAAAATTTCTTAATACAAACATATTACGACGCGATATATAATAATTTGGGGTATCTAACAAACAATAGGCTCTGCTAAATAACCAATATTGTTTAATAAATGATCGCCAAGACATGATGAAGTCATTAAAAACCTAGTCTAACAATCTTTATTAAGATTTAAAAATTAATCCTTCTATTAAATTATAATCGCTTTACGTCATTCTACGTTTTATTTCAAACAAAATACATTTTCAACTCAGAACCATTAATCTTTACAATACATAAAATTTTGATTATCTAATTTAAGAACCTGGGTAAGGTAACCGAATTAGCATTGAAATTTTTCAAAGAAGTTTTCACGCCATCCCGTGAATTTAAAGAATTCAATGAGTAATGCTATATCATTGGATACAAATCTTTACAATTGGTGGCTTTTACATGTTTTATAACGGGATTAGTGCTTTACCCTCCAGT
>JBLIHD010000051.1:0-8986 GCA_047636335.1 Flavobacterium sp. | reverse complement strand
TACATAAGTCAGAGACCAGATCGCTATTGATTTCAGTTTGCACAACAACTAAGTTCTAAGAAAAAAAGATTCGAGTAATATTCTAAATTCTTCAAATAAATTTCCTTTTAAACTTCTTTTATTCCCGTTTTTTGATTTGTAACTTTGACCCAATAAATAAACTCAAAAATGCATTTCATTTCCCAAGATCTAGAAGACTATATAGAGCAACATTCTGGAAAAGAGCCGAAAATTTTGGCTGCATTAAACAAAGAAACCTATCAGAAAATATTGCTGCCCAGAATGTTAAGCGGACATTTTCAGGGGCGTGTTTTAAGCATGCTATCCAAATTGATCAGACCAGTAAACATACTTGAGATTGGCACTTATACCGGCTATTCTGCTTTGTGTTTGTGCGAAGGAATGCAAGAAAACGGAATACTGCACACCATTGACATAAAAGAAGAGCTGATTGATTTCCAGCGGAAACATTTTGACAAATCACCTTGGGGAAAGCAAATTGTACAGCATTTGGGCGAAGCAACCGCAATAATCCCAAATCTGGATGTGAAGTTTGATTTGGTTTTTATAGATGCCGATAAGGAGAACTATATCAACTATTTTGAGATGATAGTACCTAAAATGAATAAAGGAGGCGTAATCCTGTCTGATAACGTGCTGTGGAGCGGAAAAGTGCTAGAACCATTAAACCCCAAAGACATAAGCACGAAAGTACTATTGGATTATAATGCGTTATTGATAAATGACCCAAGGGTTGAAAGCGTTCTATTGCCCATCCGCGACGGATTGACCGTGAGCAGGATACTTTAGGTTTAACACCACGTTTTTTATATCCGCTAGTCTAGAGGACATGTGAAAAGATTTTTTTGATTGAAATACAGCTGGAATAGCTCCTTAAAACTATAGTGGAAAATATTTTTTTTGCACGGCTTGATGAATTTTAAAGAACATAAATCCGCCAAATACGCCAAACAAATACCCCGACAATATATCGACAGGATAATGCAGCCCCAGATAAATTCTGCTGTAAGCGAAAATTAACGGCCATAAAAAGAGTACGTAGAAATACTTGCTATAACGCTTTAAATTTAAATATAAAAAAACGGTTACCGCCATAGAGTTTGAGGCATGACCGGAAAAGAAACTGTAAGAATCCCTGAACTGCACTACTCTAATCAAGGAACTCACTTCTGGATTATCGCAAGGTCGATGTCTTTGAAATCCATTTTTGAACAAGTTCGTGACCTGATCTGTGAATGTAATTAAAAGCGCAACAAACAATAGCAAATACAGGGTTTGCTTTGTGCCTAATTTTTTAAAAATAACGTACAATAACAGCAAAAATAAAGGCAACCAATTAAGCTGCCTAGTAATCATCAACCACAGTGCATCATATTGTGGGGACCCCAAATTGTTTAGGTATATGAGCAACTCGGTATCTAACGATAGTATTTTTTCTATCATTACCTTTGACGTTTTACAGGCCCTGTAGCGTCTTCAATATCTTCCTTGATCTTATTCGCCTCGGTCACCGTGTCTCCCAACAGGTCCTCTTTGGCTTTGCTAATTTGGGAATTTATGTTTCCTGTCATGTCTGACAACGACTTTGAATCAAGACCATTGGACTCGACTCCTTTTTGAATTTCACTTTTTATATCATTAGTCGCATTTTTTAATTGCGCCATTGCTTTGCCCATACTCCTTGCCATCTCAGGGACTTTATCAGAACCAAAAAGCATAAGTACAATAAACATAATGAAAACTAACTCCCCTCCTCCTATGCCAAACATATTTATATTTTTTTTATTACGGCAAAGATACCAAATTTTGGATTCTTGACTTTTAAATTTTTCATAAAAAAAAGACTCTTAAAAGAGTCTTTTTTTTATCTGTTACTTAATCAAATTTACTTTTCAGCTCTTTCTTTGGCCAAGTGTTATTAGTCACGTCAATATCTGCCGTTTCCAATTTTGGGTCAATTTGAATTTTCTTAATTGCCTTTTCAGTAGCATATACTTTTTTTGCGCTATCGTTACTTTTTCTCCAAATCTGCGCTGGATATTTAAAGTTATCCACCGTTCCGTCTTCATAAGTGATTTCAACAAGGATAGGCATTATCATACCGCCCGGTTTATTGAATTCCACTTCATAGAAGTATTTTGGTGCTTTCAAAGTTCCTTTTTCTTGCGCACTAAGGGTACTCACATAATCATTGAGTAATTTTACATCCTCGATTTTTAATGGTTTCTTTTCATTTGATTTTAACTCCGAATTGCTTTCTTCTATTAAATACACAAACGGTCCTTCATCCAGTCCAAAACGTCCTTTTCTTACTTTCGCGTTTTTAAGCGCTACAGTTGGCGTCTCAGAAATATAATATTGTTTCACGTCTTTAATACCAATATCAACAAAATCAGTTGAATAAAACCAACCTCTAAAGAACCAGTCCAAATCTACAGCAGACGCGTCTTCCATAGTTCTGAAAAAATCTTCTGGAGTCGGGTGTTTGAACTTCCAACGGTTAGCATACACTTTAAAAGCATAATCAAACAACTCTCTACCCATAATGGTCTCCCTAAGGATATTAAGTCCTGTGGCCGGTTTCCCGTATGCATTATTACCAAATTGAATAATACTTTCCGAGTTAGACATTATAGGCTCCAAGAATTTTTGGTCTCCACTCATATAAGGAACAATGTTTTTGGCAGGACCACGTCTGGAAGGGAAATCTGTACCTAATTCCTGTTCCGCCATAAACTCCATAAAAGAGTTTAAGCCTTCATCCATCCATGTCCATTGACGCTCATCAGAATTTACGATCATTGGGAAAAAATTATGTCCCACTTCATGTATAACAACTCCCATCATTCCGTTTTTAACTTGCTCGCTAGTAACTCCATTTGCATCTGGACGACCAAAATTCCAACAAATCATAGGATATTCCATTCCTTGGTCCTCTGCCGATACAGATACCGCTTTTGGATAAGGATAATCAAATGTATGTGAAGAGTAACTTTTTAAAGTATGCGCAACAGTTATTGTAGATGTTTCTCCCCAAAGCGGATTCGCTTCTTTGGGATATACTGAAGCAGCCATCACAACCTTATCACTTAATTGAACTGCCATTGCATCATAAATGAATTTTCTTGATGTGGCAATTCCAAAATCTCTAACGTTTTTAGCGCTAAATTTCCATGTTTTCTTTTTGTCAGAAAAGCCTTTTTCACTGGCTTCCGCCTCAGCTTGGGTAACGATCACAACCGGCTTGTCGAATGATTTCTGCGCCAATTCGTATCTTTTAACTTGTGCTGGCGTGAAAACTTCACTTCTATTCATTAACTCCCCTGTCGCTTCCATAACGTGATCAGCAGGAACGGTAATGTTTACGTCAAAATCTCCGAAAGGCAAAGCGAATTCTCCACTTCCCCAAAATTGCATGTTTTGCCATCCTTCCACATCATTGTACACTGCCATTCTAGGATAGAATTGAGCAATTACATACAATCTGTTTCCTTCTTTTTCAAAGAATTCATAACCCGAACGGCCTCCGTCTTTTTGATAATCATTGATATTGTACCACCATTTGATAGAGAATGAGATTGTTGAATTAGGTTTCATCGGGGAAGCCAAATTGATTCTCATCATAGTATGGTTTACGCTATAGGACATGGCATTACCCTTCGCGTCTTTTACATATTCTATATTAAACCCGCGATCTAAGCCTTTTTGCAAAAATTTGTTCGCAAAAGTTGAAGCTGGAAAAGTTTGGTCTATTTTTTCACTTTCCGCCAAAGGGGAATCAGAATCATTCGATGCTTGGTTTTGATCCAGTTGTATCCATAAATACTCAAGGTTGTCTGGTGAGTTATTATAATATGTAATGGTTTCAGAACCACTTAATTTGGCTTTTTTATCATCCAACTCAATATCAATTTTATAGTCAGCTTGCTGTTGATAATAAGCGGGTCCTGGAGCACCAGATGCCGTGCGGAACATGTTGGGCGTAGCTAATAAGTCATACATTTGACTAAACTTATTCGTGTCGTATTGACCTGGTTGTCTCGAAGTTACGGCTGTCGTTTTTTCTTGCGCAAATAAAGCTACTGGAAGGATAAAAAATAATATGATTTTTTTCATGGGTAGGATTAAACTAATTAGGCCGTGAAAATACTGTTTTTTACCAAAACACCACTATTTTATCAGAATTTTAACATCTGTTTGGTTGAAGATTCCGTAAAAAGAAAACTTTGTTTCTCCCCCAAAATACTGAAGTGCGTTATGTTTTGTTGTTCTGAATTCCAATCAGTTAAAACGGAATTAGAGGTCTCTAGAGAATTAATTTTAGAGACTCCGCTGATACTTAGATAACAAACAAGAACATCTCCTTCTAGTTCTTTACTCAAAAAATTCATCTGCCCGGGTTTTCCGTTTATCTTAATAGAAAATTTTTCGGCAAGGTAATTTTTGAGCAAAGGTAATTCTGCAGACGATTCTGCTTCACTTCCTAAATGAAGTTTTTTGTTGTATTTTTTTTCAAGCGCTTTGTCGAGGTCATCTACAAAAATCCTAGCCGTGATTTGAAGCATTTTTTTTTCGGGTGCATAATTTATCTGATAAATACCCATGTAGAACTTGTGAACACTGAACGAGGTCAATGTCACAAAAAAGATAGCGAAAAATAAATAGAAGATTGTTTTTTTCATTTTTCAAAAGTAGTAATTCTTTTGTATTCCTTGTTTTTTGAAACAAGGAAATCAATAAGTTGAAATTCATCACTTGGAGCCATTAAACCTCTCGATTTGGGATCATTCTCGCAAAAAACAAGAAAAAGCTTAATTTCATCATCATTTAATTTTAAAGTATTGGCGAAAAAAGAGTAATTCACTCTCTTCAAGGCGAGCTCTGAAAAGCTGGTATCCTTGTAAAAATCGACTTTTTCAGGATTGTTTTTCCTTAGTATTTTTAGAACATCCTTATAGATACGCACGAAGTCAATCCCCTTTTCAATACTTCCGTCCCTTGGCATCGTCATATTTTCTGGCGATGACCTCTCATCATCAAAATACTGAACGTCAACATATTTTTGGGTTCCTCCTGATGTTGGATTTACGTCTTTTTTTGCCAAAATCAGCACCTCGGCCAATTCATTGGTAAAAACATCTATTTTGACTATAAATTGAGGAACGATAAATTCCTTTTCTGAAAGAACAATCCTCTTAGATTTAAAGGCCAAACTTGAAAAAACGAGGGTGTCGTTAACTTTAGCCATAATCTGAAAGAAACCATAACTGTTGACAATTGTACCGGTTTTAGAATTCACGTTAAAAACAACCACATTTTCCACCGGCACTAAATCATTTCTGACCTGTCCTTTTAAAGACATTCGTGACTCAACTTGGCTAAAACAAAATTGAGTGGACAGGCTCACAATTAACAGTACTATTTTAATTTTCATTTACTATGATTTTATTATATTTTTCAGCTAAAGTTATAATCAAAAACATGGCCAATGTTTTGTTCTTAGCATTTAAAGCTGCAACAAAATCAATGTCTTCAATGCAATAATATTGAAACCCCCTTATATAATCTTCTGAGATTTTAAGCGTCTCGATATAGTATTTATCTCCAAAAAAATATTCGAGTCTATACATCAATCGCTCGTTCTTTTCCACCGCAACTTGTTTTTGAAGCATCGCGGTCCTTCCCGACACCCAATTCAAAGGTCGATCTAACAATCCTGACCTTGCAGTGTACAGTTTTCTTTCTGCAGGAGTATATTTTTTTTGGTTGTAACTTATTATTCCTAGGTTGTCAGCAGTTATTCTAGTGTCCCCGTTGACAACTACTTCTTTCAACGGAATACTATTTGCCACCATTTTTACTGCAATACTATTTTTCAAGATTTCAGCTTTGGTTATGCTCCTGCGTAAAGTTACGAGGTTTACAGCAGAAAAAGCCAAAAGATCTCCTTCATTTACAAAAAGGTAAAACACACCCTCCTTATTAGACGCTGCGGACTGATCGGTTCTTAAATTAACAACGTTCACTCCTTCCGCAGAAATTGAATCAACTTCAATTATTCCGTAGATTTTATTTTCCCCCACTGCTTGACCAAAAACAATCTGAGAAAGCAGTGTTAAAAAAAAAAACAAAGTATTATTCGTTTTCACAAGCGATGATTTCATTATATTTTATGGCTATTGCGCTTATTAAAAATTCAAGCATTGGCTTGTTCTTTTCAGTCAAAGCAGAGACAACACTTCTATCTTCGACGATATAATATTTGAAACCTTCTACATATTCTCGGGGTATATTGAATTTTTTTATAAAAAAGTCTTCACTAAACAGAACCGAAACCAATCTCATATTAAATTCTTGCTTTTCTATGACGACTTCTTTCTTGAGACGCTTTGTCCTGCCATTTATTTTATTGATTAGAGGATCCAAAGGCATTGACCCTCCAACCATTGCTAACAACATTATAGGTTTAAAATCCCCTGCTGTTTTTAATCTTCTTTCAGCTGCAGTGTATCTTTTTTGACCAAAAGGAATGATTCCTAGATTTTCCGCAGTAATTCGAGGATATTCATTTATCAGCACTTCTTTCAAAGCAAAATTTTCAATATCCATTTTTATCAAAACAACTTCCTTGAAAAAATCCTGCTTTTTTATTTCTTTATAAAATGTTATAAGATTTATGGCAGAAACGGCCAATACATCCCCTTCTTTTGCCAAGATCATAAACATTCCGTTCTCATTTGAAATTGTCGCTTTTCCATTGGAAGCATTCACGATATTTACTCCCTCGATAGCAATTGAATCAACAATTATTTTCCCATGAATTTCACTTTCGCTAAAAATTTGACCAGAACTAATCTGAGAATGCAGTATTACAAGAAAAAGTACAGATTTATTGATTTTCACGAGGGATAATTTTATTATATTTAGTGGCTAATTCCGCTAACAAGAATTCGGTCAAAATTAAATTCTTGGAGCTTAAAATTTTGGTGAACTGTTCGTTTTCGACTGCATAATATTGAAATCCTGTAACGTGATCCAAAGGTATGTTTAAGTTGTTTACGAAGTGATCTTCGTTAAACATATTAACTAATTGTTTTAAGTAAAATTGCTTCTTTTCAACTTTAAGCTCTTTTCTAAGCATAGCCGTTCTGCCGGAAATGAAATTCAACAGAGGGTCTGCTGAGACAGACCCTCCCGCCATAGCGCCAGCAGTAGCCGTGGCATCAAGACCCGTTGCGGCTTTCAGTTTCCGCTCTGCCGCGGTATAGGACCTTTGGTCTGAAGGGATGATCCCCAAGGAAACCGCATTGATATTGTCATAACGCCTGATTACAACTTCATTCAGTTCGTTCAATATGGGCTCCATTTGTACCAATAATAATTTTTCTAGAAAATCATCGGAAGTCACAATAACTCGAGTCCTTTTAAATTCTGCTGCAGAGAACAATAGCGCATCTCCAACAACTGCCAGTATTGAAAAATAGCCTTCTTCATCAGTAAACTCGACTTGTTCCGTATTTAAGTTTACGACATAGAAACCATCAGGAGCTGAAAAATTGGTTATGACTCTCCCATTCAGTTTCGCCTGTATCGCCGTTTGTGCCAAAGCTGCTGTGCTAAATAAAACAAAAAACAAACAGCTAAACCTACCCATCCACATAGTAATTATATTCAATTATTTATTAATTGTAAAAGTACCCCAAGCCCCTCCAAATTAATTACCAAGTACCTGATAAAAAAATGTTAATAAAAAACAGGATAATAAGAAACTCGATTTTATACCTTTAACCCTGAAAAATATACCCTGAAAAAATGAAAAATATAATAATAGCAAGTACGTCAACGATTCATGGAGGTACATATTTAGAATACCTATTGCCTGAATTGAGAAAGCATTTTAAACACTGCAAAACCATTCTTTTTATACCTTACGCAAGACCTAGCGGCTTATCCCATGAGGAATATACAGCCAAAGCATCTTTGGCTTTCTCCAAAATAAACATAGCCGTAAAAGGCATTCATGAGTTTGAAGATCCCAGTTCGGCAATCGAAAACGCTGAAGGAATATTTACCGGTGGCGGCAATACTTTTGTACTGGTAAATGAACTCTACAAAAACAACGTCATGACCGCACTTGGTCAAGCCGTTAAAAAAGGGATTCCATATTTAGGCACAAGCGCAGGTAGCGTGATTTGCGGCCTAAGCATGCAAAACACCAATGACATGCCAATCCTTTATCCGCCAAGTTTTCAAACCACAGGATTAATTCCATTCAACATAAACGCACATTATTCAGATCCTGATTTACAGTCAAAACACATGGGAGAGACTAGAGAAACCAGAATAAAAGAGTTCCATGCCTTTAACACTTTTCCAGTTTTAGGATTAAGAGAAGGAAGCTGGCTAGACGTAAAAGGTTCAAAAATACTTTTGAAAGGGAGTTTATCGGCTCGACTTTTTAGACAAAATCAAGTTGCGGAGGAAATTGAAAACGAAACTGACGTGAGTCATATAAAATAAAAAAAGCCGAAACATAAATGTTTCGGCTTTGAAGAGCGAAAGACGAGGCTCGAACTCGCGACAACCAGCTTGGAAGGCTGGAGCTCTACCAACTGAGCTACTTTCGCATTAGCAGGCTGCAAAGATACAACATAATCTTTCCAACACAAGTTTTTTTGAATAAAAAAAGAATGTCTAAAAACTGACATTACAATCTTTTTAAAGTTGGCATAAAAAAGCCGAAACATAAATGTTCCGGCTTTAAAGAGCGAAAGACGAGGCTCGAACTCGCGACAACCAGCTTGGAAGGCTGGAGCTCTACCAACTGAGCTACTTTCGCATTACTGAGTGCAAATATAAATAATAAGTTGGCTTTGAAACAAGTTTTTTACCCTAAAATTTTGCAGAAAAACAATGTTTGATTCTAACCATTTTAAAATTAAATTGTTACAGCTGTATTATTCCA
>JBLIHD010000050.1:0-9032 GCA_047636335.1 Flavobacterium sp. | reverse complement strand
CGTAAATAGTCCTTGATATAAGCCTGGTACTTCCAGTTTTTCAAAGCAGCTCCTTGAAGGGTATCGTTAGGCGTCCAAAACTGTCCTTTATTTCCAAAAGAATAATAAGCATTCCCTTCTCTTCTTGAAAGTCCTTTTGGAGGCGCAACTTTTAAGTCTCTTCGATTCATATGGTTTTCAATTTCCATCCATTGCTCACTCGCTGCTTTTCGACCCTTGTAGTCGTCATTAAAATTTGCCGGATGTGGAAGGTCTCCATCCGTAAATAATTCCTTGAATTCTTCTGCAGGTTCCCAAGGTCGATGAGGTGCTTTAAATTGATACATCAACATAAACGGTTTGTCTTTATCGCGCCCCTCGCCTATCCACTTCATTGCATCATGTGCAACTTGAGCAGTCGAATGCCGTTTTTTTTCTACAATCGTATCCTTACCATTTTCTAAAAATACTGGATTGAAATAAGTTCCTTGTCCCCCCCAATTTATCATCACCTTAGAATAATCAAATCCTGTAGGACTAGTCCCTAAATGCCATTTTCCAATAACAGCGGTCTGATAACCTGATTTTTGAAATAATTTAGGGAATGTCATTTGACTTCCATCAAAATCACCTCCTTTTTCATTTTTAAAAAAACCACTTACATGACTATATTTTCCTGTTAATATTGCGGCCCGGCTTGGACCACATATAGAATTGGTATTAAAAGTTCTTGTCATTAACATCCCCTCATTCGCAATCCGATCAATATTTGGAGTGGGGGCAATTTCTGCTAACCAATCCTGATAAGCACTAATCGCACTAACCGCATGATCATCCGCCATAATAAAAACAATATTAGGCCGCTTTGATGGCGCATTAACTGTAACAGCTGAACTATACGATTTGCAAGCGAATACTGTGAAAACTAAAAGAGATAAGCCTAAAAAAAGTTGTTTCGTAATTTTCATAATTTAAATTAATTAAATGTCGTTTTGAATTGTTCTAATTGTTGACTTAATGCTTTAACTGTAGATAAATATGCAGGGTCATTTGCCAAATTATTAGTTTCGTTTGGATCTGTTTCGTGGTTGTATAGCATTTTAGAGACAACTTTATCCTTTCGTTGCCATTCAGTATAAAACAACTGATCAACAATAAGTGTCTCACCTTTTTGCCAGCGTGCTAGTGCCACATCTTTAAATATAGTACCTGGCGCTTCAAGAGCCGAAACCAAAGAACTTCCTTGTAAATGAGTTGGCGACTCTCCAGCTGTAAGTTCACACAAGGTTGGGTAAATATCTACCAACTCGGCAATAGAATTCGTATGAGCTGCTCTAGGTAGACTCGAATCACTTATAATTAATGGAACTTGAAGTGCCACTTCAAAATTACTGTGTTTCGCCCAAAGGCCGTGGTCAGACAAGCTCCATCCGTGGTCGCCTACTAAGACAATTATTGTGTTTTCTCGTAAACCTAGTTCTGTTAAACCTTTTATTAAAACACCTATCTGCGCATCAACATAACTCACACTGGCATAATAGCCATGAATTAATTTTTTTGCTATAGGATCGGGAACGGGACCTTTCTTTGGTATGTCTATATATGCACGTAATTCACCCCATTTATGATTTGCCCTTTGTGGTGCGGATTTTGGAAACGTAGCATTTTCTGGAAGTGTAATTGAGTTTGGGTCGTACAAATCCCAATACTTTTTAGGTGCATTAAAAGGAAGGTGAGGTTTCACAAACCCAACTGCTAAAAAAAATGGTTGCCCATTCGCTTTAAACTGTTTCAAATCTTCTACAGATTTAAGCGCTGTTTGTCCATCAATGTAAGCCGCATCTGGGACATCAATATTCTCATAAGCATAGCCCGCCTTATTGGAAGCTTGAAGGATTAAATTTTCTTCTGAAAGATAATTACGCCAATTTTTGCTTTTAGGATACCATTCATCATCCCAAGCATCAATATCATTTTTAATGTGAGTTATTTTGTTGTTACTAATTGTAGAATAACCACGATTTTTAAAGTATTGAGCCATATTAATAACGTCTGGCATGTCTTTTTTAATACGACTGTGATAAGTTAAAAAACGATTTGGTGTAGGACGAACTCCCGTTAAAAGACTTGCTCTAGAGGCTCCACAAACAGGCACGTTGCAGTAGGCACGATTAAAGGTCACTCCAGAGGCACCTAATGCGTCAATATTAGGGCTTATAATTTGATTTTGGCCATATAAACTGAGTTCGGGACGTAAATCATCAACCATAATGAATAAAACATTTTTAGGCTGTGGTTGATTTTGTGCACTTACTACTAACGAAAAGAGTAAGAAAAATATAAAAAATTGTTTCATTTATTCTTCGATTTTTATTCGATTATTAACAATTAACTCCACTGATTTTAGATCTCTATTTGCGGATGACTTTCCGACCATAATTGAAAAAGCACCCGGCTCCACACAATAATCCATATTGATATCATAAAATGCCAACATACTTTCATCAATTTCAAATGATACTGTTTTAGAAGATCCCTTAGTCAAAAACACTCTCTTATAGCCTTTTAATTCTTTCACAGGACGTGTGGCACTGCTCACTTTATCTCTAATATAAAGCTGAACGATTTCTTCTCCGTCCATGTCTCCAATGTTCTCAAGCTCGAAACTAAGAGTGACTGATTTCCCTTTCTCTAACTCGTTGCTTGAAAGACGTGGTTTAGAATACGTATAGTTAGTATAACTTAAACCAAAACCAAATGGATATAAAGGCCACTTTTTTTCTTGTGCATATTTATGAAAATAAGCGGAGGGTTTGTGGTTATAAATCATGCGTAATTGTCCAACACTTCGGGCCACTGTAAGTGGTAATTTACCACTAGGATTCACATCTCCAAAAAGAACATCGGCAACCGCTTTTCCCCCAAATAAACCAGGTTCCCAGGACTCAATAATCGCTGGAACATTGTTTTGTAACCAAGGTTCTGAGATTGGTCGACCATTAACCAATACAATAATAACAGGCGTACCTGTTTTTTCAATCGCTTGAACTAATTCTAATTGTTTGCCCGGAAGATCCAAAGCTGCACGAGCCATATTTTCTCCTGCTGTTTTATCTTTCCATCGGTAACGCATTGAGTTATCTCCAACAACTACTATGACATAATCCACATCTTTAGCTAAGAGTGCAGCAGCTTTAATTTTAGCATCTTTGATTTTCCGAATATTTTCGCCTGAATCAAAAAAACGAACCTCATAGCCCTTTTGTGTTCCTAAATCTTGAATTCCTTCAAATATTGTAATGACATTTTCATCAGGTTGTTCAGCATGCCAGTCTCCTAATATCGTTTGATTGTTTGCATTTGGACCTGTGACTAAAATTCGCTTTTGGGTAGATGATTTGGCTAATGGAAGTATCCCATTATTTTTTAAAAGAATAATTCCCTTTTGGGCGCTTTCTAAAGCTGTTTTTTTATGCGCATCTATAAATACATGATTTTTAACAGCCTCTAATTTGACGGTTCGATTTTCAAATAAGCCTAGCTTAAATTTGGCCATTAATATCTTAGCACAAGCATCGTTAATACGGTCTATAGAAAGTGTCCCTTCATTAACTAGTTCTACAACTGCTTCTGGGAATTTAACGCCATGCATGTGCATATCCATCCCTGCACTTACAGACAGGTAGGACGCTTCTTTAAAATCATTTGCAACGTGATGAAGTGTTTCAATACGTTCAATATCCATCCAATCACTTACATAAAATCCTTTAAACCCCCACTGGTTTCTAAATAAATCGGTCATTAACCAAGAGTTCATATGACAGGGCACGCCGTTAAGTTCGTTATGAGCCGCCATTATAGAATACACCCCAGCATCAATCGCTTTTTTATATGGCTTAAGGTGCACTTCTTTTAAAGTTCGCATGGACACATCCATTGGTGAAGCGTTAAGACCGTTGACAGGCTCACCACCAGCAATCATGTGCTTTGCACAAGCAATCACTTTTTCTGTACCTGAAAAATCTCCTTGTTGGAATCCATTAATCATAGCAGCCCCCATGTTTCCAACCATGAAAGGATCTTCACCAAACGTCTCACCCACACGACCCCATCTTGGATCACGAAGTACATCAATATTAGGTGTAAATGCCCAATGCGACCCGGTAGCCCTCATTTCTTTGGCAGATTGTTTTCCAACATCATATAAAAATGAATCTGACCAAGTAGAGGCTAAGGATATTGGAGAGGGATAGACCGTTGTTCCAGAAACCAAAGCATTTCCATGAATTGCATCTATTCCAATTAAAATTGGTATCTGCAGTGGTGACTGAAGTGCCAGTTCTTGTAAAAGGTTAGCCTCTTCTGTGGTTAATACATGAAGAAAAGAGCCAATTTTACCCTCTCTAGTCATTTGAGCAACATCATCACTAAATAAGCCTTTATAAAAGCCTTGGGCATCGTTAGAATGTAAGTCCTCTTCTGAAAGGTTTTTTTCAGCTTGACGCATGTGATCTAAGCCTACAAATTGATTCATCTGATACACTTTATCCTCAAGAGTCATTCGACTCATTAGATCGTCTAACCGAACCTGAACAGGTTGGTTGGCATCAAGATAAAGAAGAGTATTGGATTGAGAAAACCCAATACTTGTCATAAGAATGGCCGAAAAAGATAATACATTTAATAACTTCATTTTTAATTTTTTAATGCGTTTTTAATAATTTGATAAGCAGGTGTTGGCTTTAAATCAGCGTCATATATAGATTGGAAATAGCCCGTATTTCTTTTAAAGCGCTCTCCCATGTCCCATAAATTGAGTGCTACAACTCCAGTGGATGTTTTTGACTCTAAAAGGCTCACTAATTTTGAATATAACTCAGCCTGTATTAGATGTTCTTGTTTGATATTTGATTTATCTGTTATTTTATAGTCCAATTCTGTGAGATGAAATTCTAAATTATTGGAATGGGCCCAGTCTATTAATTCTGAAAGTTGTTGCAGGGTATTCTCGGTATCTTTAATAAAACCTCTAGTAGAACTACTTAAATTAATATGGCCTTGCCAACCAATTGCGTCAACACGATGCCCCTGAGAGCGTATGTACAAAATAGTTTCTTTGACCTTATCCCACATTTTAGGCTGCATTCCTGCATGGTGATTGTATACAAGTTTAATATTTGTTGCATGCTTAGTAGCAATTTCAAATGACTTTAAAATATAATTTGGAAATCCATTAGAATCTAAGCCCATTTTAAGCCATGGATTTTCCCATAAAGTATTTCCCTTTTTTGGACCAAACCACTTTCCATTTGGCAGCACCGTTTCATTGACCACATCCATCCATTTAATATTTGGAATGGTATTGTACCTTTTTGTGGTCGCAGTCATGAAATCAACTAATACTGATTGAAGTTCTCCCGCTGTTCTAAAATCGTCTTTCGCCCACTTTGAGGCTTGGGGACTCGAAGGTCCATGCATTCTAACAATTAAGTTATTCGCTTTAGAATAAGCAATAAAATCATCGATCTTTTTCCAATCCCAAACATTAGGCTCGGGGTGAATTCTAGATTGCTTTGCAGCATTTGCTGGGGTTAAATAGTTAAAATCTTTAAGAAATAAGGCCCCTTTTTTAGAGTCCATTTCGTGGTGATTTAAAGTGGCTCCAATAATTAATTTAGAAGTATTTAGCGGAACTTTTTCTGTTTTAATGGTTTCTATTCGTTGACTCTTAAAATACCTTGCTGCTAACTTTTGAAATCGCTTTTTAAAGACAAAATAGTTTTCATCATCAATTCTATTGTAGGTTTCATTAGGATCTAATTTGTAATCGTATAACTCTTCAGCATAAATATCTTTTTGAAAAATAGGGTTCGTACTTTTTTTATTGCTAACCCATACCGTGTAGCGATACTGTTCAGTTCGAAAACTATAGCCTGTTTTATTACCACTTTGCCATTGACTAACTGCATACGATTTTGGCGAAACAGAAGCACCTTCAACCAAAGAGTTTAGACTGGTTCCGTCTAGGTTTGAAGGCGTATTTAAATTAGCCGCCTCACAAAGTGTAGGGAAAATATCTACAAACTCCGTTGGAGAAGTGACCTTAACACCCTTTTTTACTTTTGGATTGTATATGATTAACGGAGAACGGGTTGCTTGTTCAAAATTTGAATGCTTATTCCATAAACTATGATCTCCTAAATGCCAGCCATGGTCCCCCCATATCACAACAATCGTATTTTTATCAAGCCCTGTTGCCTTGAGTGTTTGTAGTATTTTTCCGATTTGAGCATCAATAAAACTCGTACATGCATAATAGCCGTGAATCAAGTCCTTTTGATGGGAATCCTCTAAATCTAGAAGGTTTTCATTCGTAATCACGTAGTCAATTCCAGGGGCCCTGTAAGAGCGCATCTCACCTGAACTGTGGTAGGCTAGATTAGGCCCATTAACAGATTTCTTTTGAAACGCAGCTAATTTAATATCCTTTTTATCATAGAGGTCCCAATATTTTTGAGGAGCTGTAAAAGGAAGATGAGGCCGCTTAAATCCAACTGCTAAGAAAAAAGGAGCTGATTGATTTTGGCTTAAATCTTGTAACATTAAATTCGCACGCGAAGCTATGGCACCATCTGTATACGCTTCATCAGGTACATTGGCACTTCCAAAAGGCGGTTTATATTTGTCTCTCACATATTTGTGAGTATTTTTAATTCCTTTAGAACTCGCTTCGGCTCTTAGCTGTCTTACCTTATTTTTGATGTCTTTATTTTGATAATACCCCATTGCTGGCGGACCGTATTCAGAAGAGAATTCAAGTTGGTTTTCTTTTACAAAGGGAACAGACCAAGAAGGTTCATCTCTTTTTTTATCGACACAACGGGGATCATATATTTTTCCAACTCCGAGTGTTTGGTATCCATTGTTTTTAAAGTGTTCTGGAATCGTGAGAATATCTGGATTGATATCTCGCATTTTAGTTTTGAGGTCTCTTACCTTGGTATAGTCTGGCCTTTTACCTGTCATTAGACTGGCTCTAGAAGGACCACAAACTGCCTGTTGGGTATGGTTGTTTAAAAAAATAGTTGCCTCCTTAGATAAGGCATCCATTGCTGGGGTTAGCGCAAAGGCATCCCCAAAACTACCAATAGTGGGCTTTAAGTCATCTATTGCTATAAACAAGATATTAGGCTTTTGAGCTTCTGATTGTGCTACTAATCCACAAGAGAAAACAAGAAGTGAAAAACATAAAAATAAATTTTTTACTTTCATTTAAAATACTAATTTTAATACTATATTGTTTGTACGATTTATTAGTTAATAAATAACTTTTTAAAATACTTAGCTCCAGTCAGCGTTTCTATTCTTAAAACATAAACTACTAAAGCAAACGAATTTACATCAATAAAATACTGCTCATACCAAAATGGAACTTAATTTCCCTCAATAGGAGCGCTTAAAGTATAGAAACGCTAACATGAGCCAACAGTTCTAAGGACATAAAAAATTAAAATACAAAATTGAAATATGTCGTTTAATGATTACAAAAATATTTATTTATAGAAACCTACAGTATCATTTTTGAGTTATTATACACTACAAATGATGCAAAGCGTTAAATATTTTAAAATTTAATCGAATACATACGATTATTATAAAAAAAAGAACAAAATCTACTATTCGCTTTTCTACTTTTATTTAATTTGTTTTAAGGGACTAATGTTTATTGGTTTGGGAGTATCATTATGGTTATTTAAAAAGGTGAAATGTCTTTTTCACTAATAAATAAACTATCTAAAAATTCAAAAAAAGGAATTATATTACTTTTTTAAGATTCTACTTTTGTTATAATTATTGTGTTATATGCTTAAGAAGAATACTACTTTTGTGTAAAATAAAATCACATGTTAAAGAAAGGAACCAAACTTTTTAGTATTCTAAAAATGAGATGCCCTAAATGCAATAAAGGTCGTTTTTATGAAAGTCACCCTTACAATTTAAAAAAAATTGGAGAGGTTAAAAAAGAATGCAACAATTGTAATCTAAAATATGACATGGAGCCCGGATTTTTTCAAGGCTCTTACTATGTTTCTTATGGTTTAGGAGTCGCACTATTTGTTGCAATATTTGTGCTAAAAATGCTAATTTTACCAGATTTGGCTTATCTTTCTACTCTAATCTTAATGGTGGTTGTATTGCTTATTTTAGCGCCTTTACTATTTGCGCTTTCGAAAATTATATGGATTAATCTATTTGTTCCTTTTGATAATACTTATTTTTAAGAGCTGCATGCAGCAGAAAAGTATTATAATGTTATTTATAATAGAATATCAAAAAAAATAGCAGCATAAACAGAAAACATCATTTTATAACTAATGTTCCTGCAAAAGTTGCGAACAAATGACAAATTTGACTTTATTCAAATATCAAATATGAAATATGAAAATAGAACAAATATATACCGGGTGCTTAGCACAAGGAGCTTATTATATAGAGAGTAATGGCGAAGTTGCCGTAATAGATCCTTTACGTGAAGTAAAACCATATTTAAAAAGAGCAAAATTAGACAATGCAAAAATTAAATATATTTTTGAAACACATTTTCATGCAGATTTTGTGAGTGGTCATGTAACTTTAGCAAAAGAAACTAGTGCTGATATTATATTTGGGCCAAATGCAACTACGAATTTTGACGCTATTATAGCAGAAGATAATCAAGTTTTTAAATTAGGGAAAATTACGATTACCGTATTGCACACACCAGGCCACACAATGGAAAGCTGCGTGTATCTTTTAAAAGATGAAAAGGGAAAAGATTATGCTATTTTTAGCGGAGACACTTTGTTTTTAGGAGATGTTGGTCGCCCAGATTTGGCTCAAAAATTGGGAAGCTTAACAGAAAAAGATTTAGCGGGTTTTTTATACAATAGTTTACGCGCCAAAGTAATGCCATTAGCAGATGATGTTATTGTATATCCTGCGCACGGCGCAGGTTCTTCTTGCGGAAAGAATTTAAGTAAAGAAACCGTAGATACTTTAGGAAACCAAAAAGC
>JBLIHD010000049.1:0-9083 GCA_047636335.1 Flavobacterium sp. | reverse complement strand
ATCTATATAAATATAAACTGGTTGTGGTTTACTGCTTTTATAGGAGTCAATTTAATTCAATCCGGTATTACTAAATGGTGTTTATTAGAGGCTATTTTAGCCAAATTAGGGCTGAAAGAATAAACATATTTTTGAATATAAATATAAAACCGAAAAAGCCATTTCGGTTCTTTTTTTCTTGCGGCCCTACCTCTTTATTTGATTTATTCACCTGCGGAACCTGGCGTTAATGAATTATCCGACCTGTGATGCTCCAAATCCAATGCACAAACAACCCCGAGAATAAATCTTAACAAAATAATAACTATCGTTTGTATATACAAATAAATAAAATGTTACATTTGTACCAACAAATATGAAAAGCTTGTTATGAAAATTGAAGATGAATTAAAAAGCAGCATACCTTTAAAAGTTTCAAAAAAAATTATTTTGAATGTTTTGTATACCCAAAATTTAATTAATGAAAAATTTAATGTCGTACTGAAACCGTACGATTTATCTGGAGAGCAATACAATGTTTTACGAATATTAAGAGGCCAAAAAGGCAATCCTGCAAATATGTGTTTGATACAAGAGCGTATGGTTGCAAAAACAAGTAACACCACTCGTTTAGTTGACAAATTATTATTAAAGAACTTCGTTACAAGAAATGTCTGCTCAGGAAACCGCAGAAAAATTGAAGTGGCCATAACCCAAAAGGGATTAGATATTTTAACTGAATTGGATCCGAGAGTAATTAAGCACGAGAATCATTTCTCCATGAATTTAAATTCCCAAGAACTCGAACAGTTAAATGCATTATTAGAAAAATACAGAAATCAACAAATATAATAAAATTATGACCAGTTTTTTAGACAACCAAAATTGGCGTTACGCCACCAAAAAATTTGATTCCGCAAAAAAAATATCGGATTCAGATTTAGATTTCCTTAAAGAAGCAGTTCGTCTAAGTGCGTCTTCCTACGGATTACAGCTTTATAAAGTAATAATTGTAGAGAATCCAGAATTAAGAGCACAATTATTATCTGCTGCCTACGGACAAGCACAGGTCACAGATGCTTCTCATTTATTTGTTTTTGCAAGTCAAACGAATATTGGAAATACAGAAATTGATGCTTACCTAAAAAACGCGAGCGAAATAAGAAACCTACCTATTGAAGCTTTATCAGGGTATGGAGATTACATGAAAGGAGCAATTAATCCAATGTCAAACGATATTAAAGATAGTTGGACCTCTAAACAAACCTATTTGGCTTTAGGAAATTTATTGAACGCAGCAGCTGAGTTAAACATTGATACCATCCCCATGGAAGGTTTTAATGCAACGCAATTTAATGAAATTTTGGGTTTAGATAAATTGAACCTAAATGCAGTTGTAGTAGCACCAGTAGGATATCGTCATGAAGAGGATGCTACACAGCACCTCAAAAAAGTTAGAAAATCAAACGAGGATTTATTTATTACACTATAATTATTAACACAAATCAAATTAAAAAAATGAAAAATTTAAAATCAATTGCCTTAGCATTAGTAGTAGTTTTATCAACGGTATCAGTAACAGCACAAACTAAAAAAGTAGATGCTTCAGCAAGTACTGTTAAATGGGTTGGTAAGAAAGTAACTGGACAACATGAAGGTACCGTCAACGTGAAAGACGGAGCACTAGTATTCGCCGGGAAAAAATTAACAGGAGGAACTTTTACCGTTGATATGACATCATTGACGTCTACTGATCTTTCAGGAGAATACCTAGGGAAATTAAACGGACACCTGAAATCAGAAGATTTCTTTGGAACTGAAAAATTTCCAACATCTACATTAGTTTTCAAAACTATTGGAGCTAAAGCAAAAGACGTTTATACTGTAACTGCTGATTTAACAATCAAAGGAAAAACTAATCCTGTTACATTTGATATTGCCGTAATCGGAAATACAGCATCAACAAAATTCAAAGTGGACAGAACTAAATATGACATTAAATACGGTTCAGGAAGCTTCTTCGATAACTTAGGAGACAAAGCAATCTCTGATGACTTTGATTTAGCAGTAGCTTTAAAGTTCTAATACTTTTATAATATCATGTTTGTTTATTCATCTAACATTAAGTTGTGGGATGAATAAATAAGCACACTTAAATAATGTAACAAAAAAGACCAAAAAACAGCTGTTTTTTTTGTTTCAATGTATTTGAATAATCAAATAACATTTATATATTTGTAGCATGAAAACAATAACAAAAAATACTTGGTGGTGGAATAATTTACGTCAGTTGTCGTGAACTAAGCTCCTATGGTATTATTAACTATAAATATAAAAGGCTTGTCATCACGACTAGCCTTTTTTTTTATGTCAACAATTTTTGCTTTTCATACTAGTAAAAATCCTAAAATTTATTCAAGTTGAAACTATTTACACTAAATACAAAATACAAGCAAATACTCGCCGACACCATTACTCCTGTCAGTGTGTATTTGAAAATACGCGATAAGTTCCCCAACAGCTTACTTTTGGAAAGCAGTGATTATCACGGGAGTGACAACAGTTTTTCATACATCTGTTGCAATCCAATCGCGTCAATTAGAATAGAAAACGAAACTATCTTTAAAACATATCCTGACGGCACTTCAGACAAAATTGCGATCGATGCAGACACCAATATTCCTGCAGTGATTCAAGAGTTCTCGCATCAATTTAAATCAGAAAAAAACGATTTCAAATTTATCAATAATGGTTTGTTTGGTTACATCTCTTATGATGCCGTTCGTTATTTTGAAAAAGTGACTGTTGCCAAAAAAGACAATAGCATTTCGATCCCTGATGTGTATTATGCCGTTTATCAAAATATCATCGCGATCAACCATTTTAAAAATGAGGCGTATATTTTCTGTCACAGTCTGGAAGGGAAAAACAATATCTCGGAGATCGAGCAACTACTGCAATCCAGAAATATCGCTTCCTATAAATTCTCTAAAGAAGGGGAAGGTTTTTCTAATCTGACAGATGCCGAATTCAAGCACAATGTCTCTTTGGCTAAAAAGCACTGTTATCGTGGTGACGTTTTCCAACTGGTATTATCCAGACGTTTTACGCAAGGCTTCAAAGGAGATGAGTTTAACGTTTACAGAGCGCTGCGGAGCATCAACCCCTCGCCTTATTTATTCTTTTTTGATTATGGTGATTTCAAAATATTTGGTTCTTCACCCGAAGCCCAAATTATCGTAAAAGACCGCAAAGCCGAAATTCATCCCATAGCAGGTACTTTCAAGAGAACCGGGGATGATGAAAAAGACGCCGTTCTTGCAAAGCAACTATCCGAGGACAAAAAAGAGAATAGTGAACATGTTATGCTGGTAGACTTAGCTCGTAATGATTTGAGCCGTAACGGGCATAATGTAAAAGTAGAAAAATACAGGGAAGTGCAATTCTTTTCCCATGTGATACACTTGGTTTCAAAGGTGACAGGACATCTACATGAAAAAGCGACGACCATGCGAGTGGTAGCCGATACGTTTCCCGCAGGAACGCTGAGTGGATCTCCAAAACACAGAGCCATGCAGCTCATTGAAGAGTATGAAAAAACAAACCGTAATTTTTATGGGGGCGCTATTGGTTTCATGGACTTTGAAGGGAACTTTAACCACGCCATCATGATCCGAACTTTCCTGAGTAAAAATCATCAATTGCATTCACAAGCAGGTGCCGGAATCGTGGCCAGTTCAGATGAAGAAAGCGAAATGGAGGAAGTGTATAACAAATTGAGAGCGTTGAATAAGGCGTTAGATTTGGCGGAAACAATATAATAATAAGTGATCAGTTTTTAGTGATCAGTTGCAATTTGCAAAATCTGAAACTTTAAACTTTAAACAAAAAAGATAAAATGGAAAAAATACTAGTCATAGACAATTACGATAGTTTTACTTACAATCTGGTGCACTACCTTGAAGATTTGAATTGCGAAGTAACCGTATACAGAAACGATGAATTTGATATAGAAGAAATAGTAAGTTTCCATAAGATATTACTTTCTCCCGGACCGGGAATACCCGAAGAAGCAGGTTTGTTGAAAGAAGTGATTAGGAGATATGGGGCTACCAAAAGTATCCTTGGAGTCTGTTTGGGACAACAGGCCATTGGTGAAGTTTTTGGAGGAACACTTTCTAACTTAGATGAAGTATATCACGGTGTTGCTACAATGATAAAAACGGTGGTTGATGACGAATTGCTGTTTGAAGGACTGGGAAATGAATTTGAAGTGGGACGTTATCATTCTTGGGTAGTAGACCCTAATTTACCAGATGTTCTGGAAGCCACTTCTTTTGATGAAAATGGCCAAGTGATGTCTTTGAGACACAGAACATTTGATGTTCGTGGCGTGCAGTTTCATCCCGAAAGCGTATTGACGCCAAACGGAAAGAGAATATTAGAGAATTGGGTTAAAACATAGTGTTCAGTAATAAGTTTTCTTAGTGTTTAATAAAATTAAGAAGACGATAAAACTAGATTCTCCACCAACCCCCTCCGAAGCAGAGGGAGACAATAATAATATTTAGATTGCAGTTTTGAGGTCAAGTTATAAAACTCTAAACCTGAAACTTTAAACAATAAAATCAAAATGAAAAACATATTAAATAGACTGATCAACCACGAAATGCTTTCGAAGGAAGAGGCAAAAAATGTATTGGTCAATATTTCCAACGGAAGTTATAATTCAAGCCAGATTTCAGCATTTCTGACCGTATACATGATGCGAAGCATCAGTATCGAAGAACTTGCCGGTTTTAGGGAGGCACTACTAGAATTGTGCATTCGTGTCGATTTATCTGCATACAACACAATCGATTTGTGCGGAACTGGTGGCGACGGAAAAGACACTTTCAACATATCAACCCTGGCATCTTTTGTTGCGGCAGGAGCAGGAATAAAAGTGGCAAAACACGGAAATTATGGTGTTTCTTCCATTTCTGGCTCAAGCAATGTGATGGAAAAATTAGGAATCAAATTTAGCAATGAAAATGATTTTCTAGAAAGGAGCATTGACAAAGCGGGCATTTGTGTTTTGCACGCGCCCCTATTTCATCCAGCCATGAAAAACGTCGGCCCAATCCGAAAAGAATTAGCGGTAAAAACCTTCTTCAATATGTTGGGCCCGATGGTAAATCCATCGTTTCCAAAAAATCAATTAGTGGGCGTTTTTAATTTGGAAATGGCAAGGCTATATGCCTATTTGTATCAAAATACTGATGTGAATTTCGCCATTTTACATTCATTGGACGGCTATGATGAAGTCTCGCTAACCAGTCCCACAAAAATTATCACTAGCACTATGGAGGGAGTGTTGTCTAACGAAAGTTTTGGTGTTCCTCTTTTATCACAAAGCGAAATCGAAGGCGGAAAAACCATCGATGAGTCGGCACAAATGTTCACCGATATCATTTCTGGAAAAGGTACCGAAGCACAAAACAATGTGGTTTGCGCCAATGCAGGAATGGCTATTGCAACCGTAACCAAATGTTCCCCTCTGGAAGGGTTCGAATTGGCAAAAGAAAGTCTTCTATCCGGAAAAGGACATAACGCACTCAAAACGCTACAGGAATTTAGTAAGTAAATATCGTTTCAAGTTTTCTTTGTTTCATGTTTCAAGTTTTTGGAACGTTTTTGAAACTTAAAACCTGAAACCTGAAACAATAACATTATGAATATTTTAGATAAAATAATAGTTGATAAAAAACGAGAAGTCATTCTCAAGAAATCCATAATTCCAGTCTCGCAATTGGAAGCGTCTATTTTCTTTGGAAAAGAAACCATTTCATTGAGTCAAAATTTAAAAAATAGTTCTACTGGAATTATTGCCGAACACAAACGCCGTTCTCCTTCAAAATCAGTAATAAACCAAAGTTTTACTGTTGAAGAAGTAGTAAAAGGATATGAAGATGCTGGCGCTTGTGGAATTTCAGTTTTAACGGACGGGAAGTATTTTGGAGGTTCCCTTGACGATTTACTTTTGGCGAGAGCCGCGGTAAGCATTCCGCTACTGCGAAAAGAGTTCATTGTTGACGAATACCAAATCCTTGAGGCTAAAGCGTATGGAGCTGATTTGATTTTACTTATTGCAGCGGTTTTAACGCGTGAGGAGATAAAAGCACTCTCCAAATTTGCTAAAAGTTTAGATTTAGAAGTTTTGTTAGAAGTACACAGCATGGAGGAGCTAGAAAAAGCAATTATGCCAACATTGGATATCATTGGTGTCAATAACAGAAACCTAAAAACATTTGAAGTAAGTTTGGATTTCAGTAAGCAGTTAGCGAGCCACATACCAGACGATTTTGTGAAAATTTCCGAAAGTGGCATTAGTTCAATAGAAGCGATAACCGAATTAAAACTATACGGATACAGAGGTTTCCTTATTGGTGAGAACTTTATGAAGACGGATAATGCGGGTAAAGCAGCAACTGAATTTATATCAAAAATATAATCAAATGAAACTCAAAATCTGTGGAATGAAATATCCCGATAACATAATCAAAGTGGCTGAACTCCTGCCCGATTATATGGGCTTTATATTTTGGGAGAAGTCGGCTCGTTATTTTGATGGTGTAATTCCTGAAATACCAAAAGCGATTCATAAGGTTGGGGTTTTTGTAAACGAAACCATAGATATTATAATGGATAAAGTGCTGCTGCACGATTTGCAGGCGGTTCAACTCCATGGACAGGAATCGGTAGTCTTCTCTGAAGAATTAAAAAACAGATTGCCAAAAAATATTGAAATTATCAAAGTCTTTTCGATAATTGATAGTTTTGATTTTGAAGTTTTAAAAGATTTCGAACCGAATTGCGATTATTTCCTTTTTGACACCAAAGGGAAATTACCGGGAGGAAACGGCAGCACGTTCGATTGGACCGTTTTAGAAAAGTACCCCTCTACTAAACCCTTTTTCCTGAGTGGTGGAATCGGATTAGAGGAAATGCCCGCAGTAAATGAAATTCTAAAAACTAATTTACCAATTTACGCCATTGATGTAAACAGTAAATTTGAAATAGAACCTGGATTAAAAAGCATGCAATTATGTAGAGATGCACAGCAGTATCTCTCTAAATCTAACTAAGTAAAAAAACAAACCATGTCATACAACGTAAATGAAAAAGGCTATTATGGCGAATTTGGAGGCGCTTACATCCCCGAAATGTTATACCCGAACGTGGAGGAATTACGCCAAAATTACCTCAAAATAACAGCTGAACCAGAGTTTCAAGCAGAGTTTGATGCTCTTTTAAAAGATTATGTAGGACGTCCTACTCCACTCTATTTTGCGACACGCTTATCTGAAAAGTACAACACTAAAGTCTATCTGAAAAGAGAAGATTTATGTCATACAGGAGCGCACAAAGTAAACAACACAATTGGACAAATCCTATTGGCAAAGCGTTTGGGTAAAACCCGTATTATTGCAGAAACGGGGGCCGGTCAACATGGTGTGGCAACAGCAACCGTTTGTGCCTTGATGGGATTAGAATGTATCGTTTATATGGGCGAAGTAGACATCAAGCGCCAAGCGCCAAACGTGGCACGTATGAAGATGTTAGGAGCGGAAATTCGTCCTGCACTTTCAGGTTCTAAAACCTTAAAAGACGCTACAAACGAAGCTATTCGCGACTGGATCAACAATCCAGTAGACACGTATTATATCATTGGCTCTGTCGTAGGACCTCATCCTTATCCCGATATGGTTGCTCGCTTTCAAAGCGTTATTTCTAAAGAAATCAAAGAACAATTATTAGAAAAGGAAGGTCGTGAAAATCCAGATTATGTAATTGCTTGCGTAGGTGGTGGAAGTAATGCTGCAGGAACTTATTATCATTTTCTTGACAATGAAGACGTGAAAATTATAGCAGTCGAAGCGGCTGGTTTAGGAGTTGATTCTGGCGAAAGTGCAGCGACTTCAGCCTTAGGGAAAGTAGGTGTAATTCATGGTAGTAAAACCCTATTGATGCAAACTACAGATGGCCAAATCACCGAGCCATACTCTATTTCGGCAGGATTAGATTATCCAGGCGTTGGCCCAATGCATGCCAATCTTTTCAAGACTGGAAGAGCGCAATTTATCTCGATTACTGATGAGCAAGCGATGGACTGGGGATTAAAACTCTCACAAATGGAAGGCTTAATTCCCGCTATCGAGACTGCTCATGCCTTTGCCGTGCTAGACGAAATGAAATTCAAGCCTGAAGACATTGTGGTTATCAATCTTTCCGGACGTGGAGATAAGGATTTAAATACCTATATTGACTACTTCAAATTGTAAGAGGGCGTTCCCGCTGAAAAGCGTTAGGGCTGTACCCTATATCTTTTTTGTGGCTGAAAAAACCACAAAAAAGGATATCGCTTCCATCCCTAACGCCGACAAAAACAAGATAAACGGATTTTAAAATAACTTTCAAATTAGAAAACATGGAAAAATTATTTGCTTACGGAAACTTACGAGAGGAAGAAATTCAAGAAACCGTTTTTGGAAGAGTACTAGAAGGAGTCCCCGAAACTTTAGTGGGATATGTCGTAAAACAAATTAAAATTGAAGAAGAATATGGAATAGAGTCTTATCCAATTATTACGGCAACCCAAAATCAAAAGGACACGATTAGCGGCATGGTCTACGAAGCAAGTTTTCAAGAACTGCAACTGGCAGATCAGTACGAGGGAATGCATTACAAACGAATTGAAGTCCAATTGCAATCAAAAGAAACTGTCTGGGCTTTTACAGCCATAACATAAGTCAGCAAAAATATAAATGTCAAAATCAGATTGTACATCTGACAAAAAACACCCTAATGAATAGAATAAATCAAAAACTACAAGAAGGCAAGAAGATACTTTCTATCTATTTTTCTGCTGGTTATCCCAATCTAAATGACACGGTACAAATAATCGAGGATTTAGAGAAAAATGGAGTCGATATGATCGAAATAGGATTGCCTTTCAGCGATCCATTGGCAGATGGTCCAACTATTCAAGCTAGTTCAACACAAGCTTTGCATAACGGAATGACGACACAAGTTTTGTTTGACCAACTAAAAGACATTCGGAA
>JBLIHD010000048.1:0-9317 GCA_047636335.1 Flavobacterium sp. | reverse complement strand
TGAATAAAACCATTTTAAATATAAAAGACGGCAAAGGGGCGCTGAACTATCTTTCCAATGATCCCGGCTTGGTGCAAAAAATAGATTCTACGATGACAAACGTGAATGAAGCAAGTGTACGCCTGAATGAGAATTTAGAAGCCTTAAAACACAATTTCCTGTTTCGAGGATACTTCAGAAAACTGGAAAGAGAAAAGTTACGTGAACAGAAAAAATAGGGCTTTGAAACAACACAGAATCAAAAAAGAAAAACACCCAATTATGATTACTATAGAAAAACTTGGTACCATATTAAGTCCCACAAATTTTGAATTTGAAAATACGGGGGTTTTAAATCCTGCTGTGTATCAAGACGGAAATACGCTCCATATCTTATACCGAGCAGTCCAAGACGGAAATTTCTCCACCATTGGCTATGCCAAAACGGATGGCCCGATGAAAATAGTCGAGAGAATGGAAAAGCCCCTAATTACCAGGGATTTCGACTACGAAAAACAGGGGATGGAAGATCCTCGAATTGCAAAAATTGATGATACATATTACATAACCTATACCGCTTTTGACGGCATAAATGCAATGGGAGCGCTTGCCACGTCTAAAGATTTAATCCATTTTGAAAAACACGGGATAATTACCCCCGAAGTGAACTACGAGGAATATGAAAGTCATGTTAATTGTTGTACCGAAACCAAACTAAACCCTAAATACCATCAATATTATAATCTATTTGCCCAAATAGGAGTCGTAGGCGATGAGACTCGATTATTACGGGATAAAGATGTGGTCTTATTCCCAAGAAAAATCAATGGCCAATTTGTACTTCTGCATAGAATCTGGCCGGGAATCCAAATTGTAAAATTTGACGACTGGAAAGAATTGACTTTCAATTTTTGGGTGGATTACCTTATGAACTTAACTGATCACATTATTCTGGACCCGCAAGACCCTTACGAAATGAACTATATCGGAGCTGGGGGACCGCCAATTGAAACGCCAGATGGATGGCTATTAATTTATCATGGCGTGCATGAAACCACAACGGGGAAAATTTACCACGCAAAAGCCGCTCTATTGCATTTAGATAAACCGGAAATGGAGATTTCCAGATTGCCCTACCCCCTTTTTTCCCCGGTGAAACAATGGGAAAAAAAAGGAGTGGTGAACAATGTGGTTTTCCCCACAGGTCATGCATTATTTGAAAACGATCTTTACATCTACTACGGTGCCGCTGACAAACACATTGCGGTTGCAAAAATGAATATCAATGAATTACTTCTCGAATTAAAAAAACAACCCTAAAAAATCACAGAAATGAAGTTTGAAAAAGGAATAAAAATGCTACTTGTAAGTTCCTATCCACCTCGAGAGTGTGGATTGGCAACTTTTTCAAATGATATCGTCAATGCTATAAAAGTTGTATTTGGCGACACATTGCCCATTGAAGTATGCGCTTTGCAAAACAAAAAAAGCCAGTACAGTTACAATAAGGAAGTGACTTATACCATAAATTCTTCTAAGCTGGAAGAATACCAAATTATTGCAGAACAAATAAACGAACGAAAAGACATCGGTCTTATTTGCATCCAACACGAATTTGGTCTTTTTGGAGGGGCATATGGTGATTATATCGTTGCGTTTATATTGGCATTAAACAAACCAATCGCCACTATTTTTCATACCGTATTGCCGCATCCTGATGAAAAACGAAAAAAGGTAGTCCATGCTATAACCGATTTGTCGGACAAAATAATAGTACTTACCACAAAATCCCAAGAGATTTTGACATCCCATTATGATTGCCCCATAACCAAAACCCAAGTAATACCACATGGCAACCACAGTATACTTTGGGAGCAGAAGGAAAAATTAAAAAACAAATACGGCCTTTCGAATAAAATAGTACTGTCAACTTTTGGACTGATTAGTGAAAACAAGAATATTGAAACAACATTATTCGCTTTAACGGAAATCGTAATAAAATATCCCGACATTATTTATTTCATAATTGGCAAAACCCATCCTGAGGTTATCCGGAAAGAAGGGGAGAAATATCGTAATTTACTCATCGCTACTGTAGAGGAATTACAATTGAAAAACAACGTTGTATTTATCAATGAATATCTTGAGTTAAAAGAACTCCTGGAATATTTGACATTATCAGACATCTATCTGTTTTCTTCGAAAGATCCTAATCAGGCAGTGAGTGGCACATTTGCTTATGCAATGAGTTGCGGATGTGCCATTATTTCAACCCCAATTCCCCATGCGGTTGAAGCCCTTGAACACAATGCGGGCATATTGTTAAAAGAATTTAATCATCCAGAAGAATTTAAAGCGGCAATGTTGTGGCTTCTAGAAAATAAAGAAGAGCGCATCGCGATGGGAAAAAACGCCTTTTCCTTGTCGCATGCCACAAAATGGGAAAATATTGCCATCAAATATGGATTAATGTTCGGTGAACTAACAAATCGAAAAGATGATTTAACGTTCAACTTGCCACCAATCAAATTAGACCATATCAAGCAAATGACAACAGAACGCGGCATACTTCAGTTTTCAAAATTTTCTGAACCAGATCCGGAATCTGGATACACCTTGGACGACAATGCAAGGGCGCTGATTGATATGGTCATGTACAATAAGCTTTTTCCGGATGATGACACCTTGCTAATGGCAAACATCTATCTTAAATATATTGAAGATATCCAAAGGGAAAGCGGTTGGTTTGACAATTACAAGGACTATGAAAACCAGCTTACTAAACAGAATGCCGAGGTCAATTTAGAAGATGCCAATGGAAGGGCATTGTGGAGTTTAGGAACTGTAATTGCCCATAAAGAAACGCTGCCTGTTGAATTCGAATTTAGGGCGAAAAACTGTTGGGACAAAGCGATTGTCAGACTTTCCGACATTAGTTCCCCAAGAGCCATGGCCTATGCCATAAAAGGCCTTTATAATTATTATTCCGTCTATAAAGAGGACGTAATTGAGAAGCATATTGAAAAGTTAGCTAATGAATTATTACGCCATTATAAAATCAACTCGGAGGCCGATTGGTGCTGGTATGAAGACTACATGACCTATGCAAATAATGTGCTACCCGAGGCGATGATGTACAGTTACCTGGTTACGGGTAAAATGAAATATAAAAAAATCGCGCTAACTACCTTTGACTTCCTATTGTCACATTATTTTATGAAAGGCCAATTAAAAGTAGTTGCAAACAGAAGTTGGTTTAAAAAACAAAACGAAAGGACTTTTTATGGAGAACAACCCATTGAAGTGGCCACAACAATTATCACTTTAGATTTGTTTAATGAGGTGACGAGGAACAGAAAGTACAAAGATCAGCTGAGGCTGGCTTTTATTTGGTTTTTAGGTAATAACCATCTTCAGCAAATTATGTATAATCCTGAGAATGGCGCCTCTTATGACGGACTGGAAGATAAATGCGTCAACATAAATCAGGGCGCTGAGTCTGCATTATGCTTTTTTAAAGCCCGAATGATAATGGAGAAATATTTAGATTAGACAGGAAAATGAGCTGTCCTAAAAATTAAAAGTATGGAACAAATGTCCAGTTGAAGTTCAGCTAAGTGAAGGAAATGGAATTAACGAATAGGAACTATTTTTTGATATTTAAATTAATTTTTATGTTTTGACAATCAAATGTAGTACTTTTCGGAACGGCTGCAACTATTAATGGACACCGAATAAGGTTTAAAAAAATAAAATTTTCTATGACAATTATAATTTCACTTTGTCTACTGTTGCTGGTTGCCTATTTATTTGACCTTACGGCAGCAGTTACTAAAATACCCTCTGTAATATTATTACTGCTTTTGGGCTGGATAGTAAGGGAAGCTACGTACCTATTCGGCATTGACGTTCCTGATCTTTCCCCTACCTTACCAGTGCTCGGTACCATAGGACTTATTCTTATCGTACTCGAAGGTTCTTTGGAACTTGAACTTAACAGGTCTAAAGTTGGACTCATAAAAAAATCGTCGTTAGGGGCATTTCTTCCCTTGATAATTTTGTCCTTTTCCCTGGCTTATCTATTGCATTATTACGGCGGTTATTCATTTAAAGACAGTCTCACAAATGCCATCCCTTTTTGTGTAATAAGCAGTGCCATTGCCATTCCAAGTGTAAGAAATCTATCCTCAAGTCAAAAAGAGTTTATTATCTATGAAAGTAGTTTATCCGATATTTTCGGGGTGATATTTTTTAACTTTATAATCTTTAACACCAGCTTTGGTGTAGAAACTTTCGTGTATTTCTGTTTAGATATTTTATTAATTATCGTAATTTCATTTGTAGCAACTCTTATGCTTTCTTTTCTTCTAAAGAAAATTGACCATCATATCAAGTTTGTGCCTATCGTATTGCTCATAATCCTAATTTACGAAATTTCAAAAATATTCCATTTACCTGCTCTTATTTTTATCTTGGTGTTTGGATTATCCATTGGTAACTTGGATGAACTAAAAGCTTTCAAATGGATCCAAAATTTTAGACTTGATCTGTTATTATTAAATAAGGAAGTTTTAAAGTTTAAAGAACTTATAATTGAAGCCACTTTTCTTGTTAGAGCGTTATTCTTTCTTTTATTTGGGTATTTAATAAAGACCGATGAAATAGTAAACTTAGACACATTGGTGTGGTCTGTCGGGATTGTAATAGGAGTTTTTGTTTTGCGAACTATTCAACTTAAAATTTCAAAAATCCCCCTTTTTCCTTTGCTATTCGTGGCACCACGAGGGCTTATAACGATCTTGTTGTTCCTTTCTATTGCTCCGGAAAACAAGATATTGTTGATTAACAATTCCGTGATTATTCAAGTTATCTTATTAACGGCCTTAGTCATGATGCTTGGCCTAATGATAACTGCCAAAAAGAAGGAATCAATTTTGCAAAAAAGGCGACAAGCCAAAGAAGAGGAAGCCATTCCGGAATAAAACATGGCCTTTACTATCTAAAAAACAAAAAAACCGCTTCAAAGCGGTTTTTCTGTTTTTTAGATAGTTTTTAAAGCGTCCATAAGCAAATCGACATCTTCCTTGCTGTTGTAATGGCTAAAAGAAATACGCAGACTTGGTTTTTTCAAATCCTCATAGGAGAGCATTTCCGCCAAAACATGTGAAGCCTTTATGCTTCCACTTTGGCAAGCGCTTCCTCTGGAAACTGCAATTCCTTTCATATCCAAATGAAATAAAATCATTGCCGATTTATCTTCTGAAATTGGCAACAAAACATTCAGCATATTATAAAACCCTTCCTCGCTTCCGTTTATGGCAAAGTCCGGAAATTCTATTTCAAGTCGCTCTATCAAATATTTTTTCAATCCGGAGATATGTGTTCTTTCTGTTTCCAAATTGGCATACGAAAGCTCCAGAGCTTTTGCCATACCGGTAATTTGGTGCACCGCTTCAGTTCCTGCACGCAATCCTTTTTCTTGTTCTCCACCGTAAAAAAGAGGCTGTAAACCTGAATTTTTTCTTATAAATGCAAACCCTATACCCTTAGGTCCGTGAAATTTATGGGCGCTCGCAACCATAAAATCAATGGGGAACGCTTGCGTGTCCAATTCCGTTTTCCCAATGGATTGTACCGTATCAGAGTGAAACAATACATTATGTTCCGCACAAATCATCCCTATTCTCTTTATATCTAAAAGGGTTCCTGTTTCATTGTTCACGTGCATCAGGCTTACCAGTGTTTTATGCTCATGTGAAAGCAACTGCACCAAATCAGTGATATCGATACCACCATTCGGCTTCACAGCAACATAATCTACTTGAATACCAAATTCTTTCTGCAGTGCCTGAACCGTATATAAAACGGCATGGTGTTCGACCTTGCTTGTTATGATGCGTTTTACCTTCAAATCCACAACGGCTGAACGAAGAATCCAATTGTTGGCTTCAGTTCCGCAGGAAGTGAAAATAATTTCTTGAGCCGCAGCATTCAATTGCTTGGCGATTGATTTGCGGGAAAGTTCCAAAACACTTTTAGAATTCCTACCAAAACTGTGGGTTGAGGAAGGGTTTCCGTAATCTTGTGCCATTACTTTTGTCATTTCTTGAATGACTTCGGTCCGGATGGCTGTCGTTGATGCGTTATCGAGATATACTTTTTTCATTACTGCAAAGTTATGAAATATCAATTATCTATTCTCCAATATAAATCGTCATTTTTTTCGCTATTTTTGTCAAAATATATTTTGCGATGAAAAGAGTTATAAGCCTAATGGTTTTTATGTTGGCATTAAACGGTTGTGATGATGGAAATTTAATTCAGGAAGATATCAACTTTGAAGATATCAATACTCAAAGCTGTGGTAACAATAACGTTATATACAAATTAAAAGAAAAGGAAGCCTTACTCGTTGAAATCCCGAAAAGCTCTTTTACAAACGAGCCTTCTGCGACGGGAACACCAACGATACTGGACATCAATTCCAGTAACCGTGTGGTCTACCGTTTTTATAACGGTACCGTATCGGCAAATAACATTTGCGAAACCATACCTCCTGCGACACCTGTCGTGACGGACCAGTGGAATGCTGCGGCCGGAAAAATAGAAATTTTAACGACTGCAGTTAAAACCGTCAATGCCGCTGATAACAGTACCCGAATTTCAGGATACAACCATAACATCGTTTTCAAAAACATCACTTTTGCAAAAAGTAGCGGGACACAAGTATATGAGACTTTTCCTTTTGGTAATTATGTGACCTCTGTCACTGCCCTACCCTTTCTTTTTGACAAAACAGTCGAAAAATGCAGCAGCTCCAATTTAATTTACAACTATACAAGCAGCGAGTCATTAACGTTGTCGATAGACCCTAAATTGATCACAAATGAGGTAACCCCCTTAAACAGCCCAAGAACAGGTACCGTTGGCACAACGACGAACATCCTAACGTATCGCTTGTTTACAGGACTTCTAACGGGCGATTATTTTTGCAGGTCAAATACACCTTCCGCCCCCGTGATAAGCGAGCAATGGGACGCCCTAACGGGTGTGACGGGCGCGAGCGGTATCGTTGAGGTAACCACGACGACTAACGGACCCGGAAGTTTCAAACACACTATCGTACTTAAAAAAGTAACTTTAAAGAAAGGAAATAGCGATTTCCTATTGGGAGACAATTACATTTACGGAGACTTGTTGACTACCAATTAAATCGGAATTTCTACCAAAAAAAATAAGACAAAAAAAAGCTCCCGTTTGCAATTGCAAACGGGAGCTTTTTCAATAACCACCTCGAGGCCAGCACTACCTCGGTATTGATAAAGTTAAACTATATAAACAGCTAAAATCCGTGATAATCTGTGGCAAAAAAACCGAAGCCCAGCTTCGAGAAACTAAACCTAAATGGATTAAAAACCCAACGCTGTTATTTGCTGTTTTGCTTAATAAAAACCTCCGTGGCACCTTGTCCGTATTTTTGATAGTTTCCTTCCTGAAAAGCGATATTGTCATATCGTCCTAATAAAAAATCAAGCTCCGACTTTAGCACACCTTCGCCAACACCGTGTATAAAAACAATTTTAGGGATTCGGTTTAGAATGGCAAATTCGATGTGTCGCTTAGCCGTTTCAGATTGCAAAGTCAGGATGTCATAATTGGACATACCATGTTTGTTCCGTACCAGTTTTTCGATGTGCAAATCGAATTCAGGAGCCGCCCTTTCATTTTTTTCCTTGCGTTCTTTTACGAAACTTCTCGGTTTTGGGATCTCTTTTTCCTTCGCGATTTCATCTACATTAATTCTTCTAATAGAATCCATTAAATTATTGGAATCGTTTACTTTAAGTAATTCGTTGACAAAAAATGTCATCACGAATCCGTCTTCCGTTTCCACCGTCACTTCTCTATCTTTGGTTGACAACACCACTCCATTAATGGCTTCGTCGAGCACGGTAACCTTATCTCCTTTATTGAACATCCTTGTCGTCTTTTTCTTGATTTTTACTAGGTGTTTTGGCACTTAATCGCATCATCCCATACATAAAAACAGCGATTGCAATTACCGTTATATACACATTTTTATCGTCACTCACCTGCTCAAAAAAAGCAACCAGTATAGCAACAATCATAATTGGAATTATAATTTTTTTCATTTCTTTACATATCAAGTCCCAAAAGTAATAAATTTAAAATAGCCGTCCTTTTTTATTGACAAGGTTTGCTAATATTTTGTAAATTGTTAAAAAACAAAAACCATTGGATTTAGAAAAATATATGTTCCCTTGCTTTAGTAAAACACTCTTTGGAGTGGAGTGTTTAGGCTGCGGTTTTCAGAGGTCACTGATTCTGCTTTTAAGAGGGGAATTTACCGCCTCTTTACAGATGTATCCCGCCCTGTTTACATCCCTGTTATTTCTGGGTTTTATTGGTTTTAATTTTATCTACAAACGCTTTTTTTCTCCAAAATTGATTCTTGCTATGGCGCTAATAAACGTCATTATTATGATTGGGGGCTATATTTACAAACACTTTTAATCCAATCTGGCATTTAAAAAGCGGTCTTCCTTATTAATTTTACTCAAAATATTGATCGTCATTTCGATTTCTATCAATTCCTCTTGCTGATGTCTGCCCAAATGATCTGTTTTTGATAAATCAGTGGGATTTCGATTTCTGATTTTAAATTTATCAGATAATCCTTCCTGCCTCCTTACCTATCCTTTTTCGTCCGGACGGTTTTGACTCATCATTACAACAGCGGCCTGAAGAGCGGCAAGACAAGACATAGTCAATTTAATAAAAGGATAGGAATCGGCCGCTTTATTGTACGGAATCTAAGTAAGTAATGACCGGCCACTTCCTTTTAGCCGACCTTAGAGTCAGACCCTTTTACTTCCTCTGAAGCGGCATCTTCTGTTTTAAATGACTCCCCCTGTTTCTTTTTAGAAGCAATTGGAAATCTATTTTCCCTACAACAGTTCAGTTCCGTAACGGACAAAAACTAATCGATGTTAAGCCCCGAAAAACCTCTTTCATCAAAGTCAAAATGTGCTTGCGAATTATTTTCCCGAGAACCTTGTCCGGCAGTGGAAATTCCTTCCTCGCAAGCTGAATTGTAGATGTTGGAATAGTTTTCATTTAAACTGCTTTTACCAGGCTAATTTACGCATTTAAAATTATTTCGGTTAAAAAAACGGCAGATCAACGTTTAGCTCAACTGAAATTTATGAAGCTATTAACAGACTCTATAAGTTCTTGCAGTATTATTCGAAATAGTTCAATATCTTTGTTTCGTTTTATTTTTGAACCAAAAAAAACACAGCGATGAGTAACAATCA